>NZ_JAEQDD010000008.1:0-89554 GCF_020737885.1 Microcoleus sp. PH2017_34_RAT_O_A
TATTCCAACCTTAGCAGAACTTGCGAGTGAAAAAGCTACCCACAATTGAGCAACAATGGGTAGATTTGTCCAAGAATCAAGTTACAGTTTCTAGCCCCCTTAAAAAAGGTGGGGACAAGTATCCGAGCAAAGTCCCCCTTCTTAAACGGGATTTAGCAGGGTCAAAGAGTGGCTCGCGTCTGGGACAATAAAACTACCCTGCTTCAGAAGGGGGATGCGAGGGGAATGTGGACTCGGATAAAAGCGAGATGATTCAATCGTTTCAGACTTAAGTTGAGACCAATACTTACTACCTAGCCCAGTCAGTACCGCGCCATATCGTGAAAAACAAGACGCTAGAAATCAACGCGCCCAGCAGCCACTTAACAGCATTTTTAAATAACCCCATGCGCTGATTTGACTGCACCGTGGCCCTTTGCGCCTGCAAGCGTTCCTTAGCCGGAGTAATTCTCGAAAGAATTTGGCTTTTCAATTCCTGCGGGTTTTGCGTATTCGCTTGCACTCCCAAACGGCTAAGTTCCCCAGCCAAAGTCTTTAAATCTTCAGGAGTACCCTTATTCAGCCGTTCTTCTACTTGCTGCAATTGAGCTAATTGTTGGTCGGCTTGAGTAGTAATTTGCTTGTCGTTTTGGTTGTTGACATAGATAGTGCCAAAAATTCCCAAGGGCATCATCAACAGAAAAATCACCGCCAGCAGCAGACAAACCCAAGACAAAACTTTCAAAAGAATGTTTTCCAAACTTCTGCGGTCATATCCTTCGCCAAAAAATATCAGCGCCATTGCCAATAGAGGAACTGGCACCCGTTCCACTACAGCGCCAATTGTCTGCAATTCCCAGACGCGATTGCCAAAATTTGCTGGTATCAAAACTGCGATCGTATCTAATAAAGATAGAATTAATAGACCGTAGCCAATCCAACGCAACCTGTAGATAGAAAAACCTTGCTCGCCTTGTACGTCATTCATAACATCATCACAGTTGTTGTTAACAAAAACAATCTCTCTCGATCCGCTAAAAAACGGATACAAGCTACAGATTGAAGTAGTCGAGTCTCCACATTTTAGACCAAAGTTAGAGTTCCTAGATTCATCTGCTATTGTAAATCTAAAATCTAAAATCTAAAATCGACTGACTTAAGGTTCGGGAAATCGCGGCTGCCACCACCCATACCAAGAAACCCAAGCATTTTCTAGCAGTTTTTGGGCATTTTCTGGAGTTGTTTTATCCAAAGGCACAGACATCTGAGTCCACAAACATCGCTTGTCTTGAATATTTCCCCTACCCAACAGCCAAAACAAAACCCGGTTTGGCTGCCAATCGCGAGTGTTGCGATTGTATCTAAACTGTTCGGCAGTGACTGTAGCACTGCCGCGAGGATTGATACACGAACTCAAATACAATCGATTTTGCTGTTGCAAAATTCCGTGAAACCCCGCGCCTTGAGTGTTTGCTAATGTTAGTTTACCAGGAGACGACTTCAGAATAGTATGTCCCTTCATCATACTTTCCACATCCCCGATGGTGCCTACCACATAGCGCATCTCTATTTCTAGAGCAATGTTACTTTTTTGATATTCATACTTTCTGGCAGCCTTGACTTCTGAAGTATCGCTAATTTTCAGCGGCGCGCTGTTTTGTAGTTTCCACTCTGCTAGAGGCACCGTAGAGGGAAAGTCAAACTGGGTTGCAGAATTATTGCCTTTCGAGGGATAGAATGTCAATTTGCCTGCGACTAATAAAACCCCTGCAAGAGTAACAGCCAAAAGAGAAATCCTAACTGGTTTCCAATAGGTAATAGCCATTATTAATTTTATTGCTCCTGATTTTGTGGTTCGTTTTTTAAGATGGCAAACCAGCAGAATAACCCGAAAATTAATACAGCAATCATCGAAAAGACTACCGAACCATTTCCTTCGTGCCAGTATTTAAATGCTTGGGGTTGAGATAACGATACTAGCACTGCCATGAGAGAAACTCGGGCGGCATTAACTACAAATGCAATCAGGACTGCAACGATCGGCACTAGAATTTTCTGCCCCACAGTTGTCGGAAACATCAGCAAGAAAACCAGGGCTAGTCCTAACAATTGTAGAATTGCATTCACCCCCGAACAGCCGTGATATACTTCGACGCTGCCCTTTTCTAGGATGAGAAAAACTCCTTTGCGTTGAACTTCAAATCCTATATAGTGCAGGATAAAAGTTGAAACTTTTGCTGTGTATAGAGCTACATCAACAAATACTCCGATTAATCCGGGAGGAATAGCTGTATAGGCAAGAATTAGCAGTTCCTGCGAATATTGTTTCAGTCCTTTTGTGCCGGAAGCTAGCAAGGCCAGACTTATTCCTGTCAAGAAAGGCGAAGCCCTGATAAAAAAGTCGTATCCAAATATCGAAGAACTTTTGAGCAAGATGAAAGCAATTAACGATGCCCCAAAGAAACTGGCGAAAATTCCACTTTCAAAGGTTAAGGATTCGTGCCTTTCCCAAATGAGAAATGCTACAACTCCCCAAAACAGTAACATTGTGCCAAATAGGTCTGTGTCGTTGGTTCTGGAAGTCAGAGTCAGTTGCACGGCAATCAAACCGGAGGCGATGCCTAACAGCCAGTATTTCGGTTCTTGGATGTGTTTTAGCCAGTTGATTTCGGTCATTGCTGCTTTCTGTTTTTACTAAAAACTTTTAAAATGCTTAATTCGATCGCTCTTTTGAAATTATCAGCTACAAACAGTTGGTTTTATGGGCTATGGATGAAGTTTAACTAAATCTTCACATACATTGACAATTGTCAATGTATGTGATAAATGCAAAAGTCATTGTTGGTCGTTATTTGTTAGTTGTTAAGTATTAGGTGTTAATTACTGGTTTTAATAACTAATAACGAATAACCAATAACGAATAACCAATAACTAATTAGCGTATATCTTGCTGTAGTAAGTTTGATATTCCTCGGAAAGCAGGGGTTCCCACCACTCGCGATGGGCTAAGTACCATTCCACGGTCTGCCGCAAACCTTCTTCAACTGTGACTGAGGGAGTCCAACCTAACTCTGTTTTAATTTTGTTGGCATCAATAGCATAACGCCGATCGTGCCCAGCTCGATCTTTGACAAATGAGATCAGTTGTTCGCAAGGACGCGCGGGCAAATCAGCAGCTAATTCGTCCATTAGTTGGCAGAGCATTTTGACTAAATCGAGATTTTTTACCTCGTTATTGCCACCAACATTGTAGGTTTCTCCGGGCTGGCCGCGGTTGATAACGGCATCTAAGGCGCGGCAGTGGTCGAGCACGAACAGCCAATCTCGCACGTTTTGACCGTCGCCGTATACTGGCAGCGGTTTGCCCAATAGCATATTGATGCACATTAATGGAATCAGCTTTTCGGGGAAGTGATAGGGGCCGTAATTGTTGGAACAGTTGGTGATAATTGTCGGCAGCCCGTAGGTGTGGAAATAGGCGCGGGCGAGGTGGTCGCTGCCAGCTTTGGAGGCTGAGTAGGGACTGTTGGGGGAGTAGGCGGTTGTTTCGGTAAATGCTGGGTCGTCGGGGCCGAGACTGCCGTAAACTTCGTCGGTAGAAACGTGGAGGAAGCGCATTTGTGATTTCACAGACGAATCATCAATTGCTTCCCAATGCTTGCGGAAGGCTTCTAAGAGTGTGAAGGTGCCGACTACGTTGGTTTGAACGAAGGCGCCAGGCCCGATAATCGATCGGTCAACGTGAGATTCTGCGGCAAAGTGAGCGACTGTGTTGATGTTTTCTTCTTTCAGCAAGGTATCGACTAGGGTACGATCGCAAATATCTCCCTGCACAAACCGAAAATTTTCTCCGCCTTCCAAACTTGCCAGGGTTTGTCTGTTGCCGGCGTAGGTTAAAGCGTCGAGCACGACTACTCGATCGCCCGGATAGCTGCTGCACCAGTGATGCACAAAATTCGAGCCGATAAATCCAGCCCCGCCCGTCACCAACAATCGATGAGGATCTCGCTCCATGCCTTGATTCCCGCTGTTTGTCATAAAAATAAAAGTTTTTCCAATAACTAAGCCTTTTCAAAAGTAGCCTTAAAAGTAGTTTTTCATCAAGTGTGGGTCGCCCTGTGATTAAAATTTCTATGGTCTCATATCATTTCCGGTTGCACTCCTTATGATATAGAGGAGACGGCAGTGCCGTGTCCCTACCGTGATTAATCGTAGGGAGACGGCAGTGCCGTGTCCTAATTTCCGTTAATAATTCCGATGCAACCGGAAACGATATCACTTCAGATTTTCTAATTTGGGCGCGATCGCAATATTGACTCGGTTGACTTTAATTTATAACGGTTTGTTTGTCAAAACGCTTGCTAAACAGTGGTTTCAGCTTTTTTACCTGGCAACTTTAAATTTCAATGGCGATGGGGAGATGTTGGCAGTTGCGATCGATCTGTGATTTTGGTGGCGATCGCCTGTTGATAGATTTGTAAAGAGCTGTTACCATTTATTTTTTAATTATCCTTTACAATCTCCAGAGCACCATGAAGAAGTTTCAAGTGTTAGCTGGCATTGCTTCCACCGTTGCGATCGCGAGCAGCATCGCCATAGGTGACCCTGCATCTGCTTTCCCCTGTTCCTACAAAAAATCTGGGGCTGCTCAATCTGGTTCTGGGCCAACAATCGTGGGTTCCGGCGGCTCGGATCGAATGAATCCGTGGAAATCCAACAAAACAGTAGCTCTCGGTTTCCTAGGCTTGGCTGGGATTTTGGGTGGAGGTGCGGCCTACATGAGCTACCGCGCCGGTCAGCGCGCCTCTGCTGCTTGCGATGCGATGAGCGATAATTTTGAAGTTTTTGAAGAGTCGCTAGATCCGATCGCAGATACAGGTGTAGCTGAGCCAGCAGATGCGGTTGCAGGCGTTCGCGAACACCCGGAAGCTCCGGGCGGCGAGCTGGATTTGCCCGTAGCGCAAGTTGCCGAGGTGAGTTCGGAAAGTGCGATCGAACCAGTCGAAAGTGCGATCGTCTAATAGTTATCTCCAACCAAAGTATTCGCTCAGCAAGCCTCCAATTTTGCCAGATTGGAGGTTTTTTGATTTTAAATTATCGACGGCTACAATTTGCTTTGATTGCGATCGAAACACAGCTTTCCGATCGCAGATCGATCGAGAGCGCGCAATTCGATCGTCGGATTCAAAAATGCTATAAATTTAGATGACTCAAAGCAAGACAGCACGCTACCTTTGGCGATCGCTAAAAATACTCTTCAGATCAATCTGAGGGTAGACGGCAAAAGTTCCAATCGCCTGCTACGGTTTAAAATATAGCCCTACAGATGACAACTATAGGTTTTTATGAATGCTTGGCGCGATCGATTCAATCAATTTACAGGTAAAACTAGACTGGCAGTTTGCCGCGTGTTCGTTCAGCTAACAGGCGAAGAAGTTGCACCGCTGTTAGGAGTTCTCAACCGCACCGCCAGAGAAGGAATTAATGGCGATGGTGACTTAGCAATTTTAGGAGAAGGTCTTGTAGAAATTTGCAATCACCTGTTACAGTACGATAACTACTGGCAAGCCGCCGCTAATGAAGGCGATGTTTTTTGGGATGAAGGCGAAGCTGGCGATTATGTGGATGAAATTTTCACTGATTCAGCCGATCGCTATCTCAGCGAGCCTCAATACAGCACTTCTGTTTCCGATAAAAATTCCCCCTTGTCTTTGCCAGTAACTAGAAATGTGGTGGTGATGCTGACAGTCGCCTATGAAGGCGAAGTTCCGGCTCTCGAAACTGACCTCGCTGATATCGGCGCCCTGAAAGTCGGTTTAAAAGCACTGATTAATTTACATTACCAAGAAAGGCTGCGAGCTGTGCAAGTTCACTTTTCTCCCGCGCAGTTGGGAGACGAACTTACTAACGACCAAGTTTTGGTAAATTTCCCCGAACTCATTCCCCTTTAAGGAAGTCATTAGTCATTAGTTATTAGTCAGTGGTTATTTGTTGGTTATTATAATAATCCATGCCCATGCCCAATTACCAATTACCAAATATTATTTATGCTGCGAAAACTGACAATTTATTTAATGACTTTAACTTTCTTGTGGACGGCAACTGCCTGCGGTTCTCCTACGCCAGAAACTCCTGTAAATGCTCCTGCAAATCCTGCTGCAAATAGGAATGTAAACACGGTGCGTCCTGCACCAAACAATAACTTGGCTCAAGGTCAATATCCCGTACAGCAAGCTACCTACGACGATTCGGATGGCGAATACAGTTTGATGTTGCTAAATACTCCCCCCGGCAGTACCCCAGTTTACCGCACTACCGATTTGCAAATGGCTCGATTAACGGAGGAAGAAATATCGGCAGGGAAGAAAAGTTATCTAAGTCTGGATAACAATAAAGCGAGCTTGCATTTGACAGAAGATTTTAAAATTGAGTACGTTCACAACGTGACTGAAACTGTCAATAACCCTCAAACCAATCAGCCACAAACAGTGGTAGTGAGACAACAATCAGGCTTCTGGGCGCCGTTTGCTGGGGCGATCGCCGGTCAGGCGATCGGCAGTTTGTTATTTACACCGCGATATTATATGCCGCCTCTGTATCAGCCGGGGATTATGACAGGATATGGCGGGTATGGCAATACTTACGTCCAAGCTGTTAACCAATATCAAACTCGCTACCAAGCCCCGCCTGCTGCGGTGAGAAACCGTGAAGTTTTAAGGACGACCGGCCGCTTGCGATCGCCCACATCGAACGTACCAGCAAGACGCCCAGCACAGCCAGGAGCCAATCGATCGACTGGTTCTGGTTACGGCGGCAGCGATTTGAGGCGATCGCAGCCCGGTCAAAATCAAAACAGGCGCAGTCCTAGTTTTGGTAGCGGGAGGAGTTCTCGCCAACCGAGTCGCAATCGTTCTTTCGGAAGTGGCAGAAGGCGCTGATCAAAGAGATTGCAAAATAGCTGGCGATCGCACAATTGCTGAATCATTCCTGCACCTTAAAAAAGGTATGTAGTTGCGCTTGGGCGCTCTTTAAATCTCGGAAAGAGCGCCCAAGCGCAACTACATACCTAAAAAATCTTTAACTATTGTGATAGTTGCGTCCAGAAATATGAATAACTTAGATTGAGACTGTAGCCAAATTTTAGTTTAGCTTGTAGCCAACTTTTATCTATCCTCCCGATGCTACGCCACCGCAGGTGTTGACGGTGAAAACTTTGGAATAGTTGTTTGGAATAGTTGATGGGAGCGATCTCTGCCTCTGGCAGACTCAAAAAATATGTGATTTAATTGCTTTATTGATATGTAGGTGACAAGTATGTCTTCTTCACAACCCCCGTCAGGGAAAAGAAAACCTTTAGGATTTGATGAATTAATTGCGATAGTCGTTGCTTTCGGCACGATGGGAGCAATTTTCTTTTGGGTAACAGGCAGAAATCCCGATCGATTGAATGCCAGAAGTTGGCAATTTCCAGCCGTTTTTTCTCAACCTGCTGCTGAGCCTGGGAACTCTACAATATTAACGCCACCGGAGGCGATTCCCGAAGTGCGATCGCCCGCTAGAACGATCCTTCCCTCGCAACCTGATGTCGTCCCTGTGGCACCTGTAGGGCCACTTTTTCCAGTAGTTCCTCCTATGGGGACGGTTGTTGTTCCCGAAACGCCAAGTGAGCGCGAGGCTGTCCCTCCAGTCATTACCAAACCGAAAGCGGCTAAACCAAAAGCCGGGCCCGTTAAATTCTCCGATGTTCCTGACAAATATTGGGCGCGTCCATTCATTGTAGCTTTAGCCGATCGGCAATTTTTTGCTGATTTCACGGACAACAAGTTTCGGCCAGACGAACCGATTACGCGATCGGAACTAGCGCGCTTAATTCAGGGAATGTCGGACAAAGAACCGCGCCGCAAACCGATTAATTTTAAAGACGTGAAGAATAACAGTCCGATCGCTGGGGCGATCGACCACAGCGTCAAAACTGGATATCTTAAAGGATACCCAGACAATGCCTTCCGTCCCGATAAAGAAGTCCCGCGCGTGGAAGTCATCGCAGCTTTAGCTAGCGGTTTAAACCTGAAACCGTCAGCGAAAGCCAGCAGAACATTACAAGTTTATACAGACAGGAAAAAAGTGCCGAAATGGGCAGTCAACAAAGTAGCAGCAGCCACGGAAGCTGGCATTGTTGTCAACAATCCGAAACCCACTCTTTTGCAGCCTAATAAAATAGCAACTCGTGCGGAAGTAGCAGCCATGATTTACGAAGCGATGGCGAAACAAGGTAAGGTTCCTGTTAAGCCTTCTGACTATGTTATGAAGCCTGTAAAGCCATCGAAATAAGATTTTTGGGTGCAGTCGAACCAACGCCCCAGAATCGGATTTAATCGTTATTGTTTGTAGTAAGGACTTCAGTCCTTTTTTTTGTCTTTCCCGAGGACTGAAGTCCTCACTACGAAACTGGTTTGTAGTAGGGAATGCAAGTCCTTTTTCCAGATTTTCCGGGAGCATCTCAGTTTTGCATTTGTAGTGCTGTCCCCGCTCGCGTATTGTACAATACGCGAGCTCTTAAGCTCGCATTCAAAGAAAAAATGCTTTTTACCAGAATGATATGCTCCCGATTTCCTGCGGACTGAAGTCCTCACTACGAACCTGGTTTGTAGTAGGGAATGCAAGTCCTTTTTCCAGATTTTTCTGCGGACTGAAGTCCTCACTACGAACCTGGTAGATTAATCTTGGAACACCATAATGCTGCCAGAATAACAAGCCACCCAAACCTGATTAGTTTCCGGATCGTAAGTAATCCCGATCGGACTTGAATTAACATTAACTGTTTGCAGCACTTTCAGGTCGCTAGTCCTCACTTTGCTAACAGTATTCGATGAATAGTTAACCACATAAATCAGTTTGCCGTCACCAGAAATCGTCATGCTGCGAGGTGCATTTCCAGTCGAAACCTTATCTATCACTTCACCAGTTGCCAAATCGATCTTTGCCACATTCCCTTCACCGTTCAAAGTGGCATACATATACTTGCCATTGGGATCTATCGTCAAATGACGCGGCGCATTACCAATATTTCTCAACCATTCTACCGAAAAGTCTAGGAGATTTACTTTCGCAATATCGGAAGAACCCATGACGGCAATATAGGCATTTTTTGAATCGGGAGTAACCACAATACCCCGAGGATATGCACCCAGTTTTACCCGCTCGACTTCGCGATTTTTATTGATATCAACTACGCTCAAATCCCAAGTACACCAATTGCTCGCGAGTACGAAGCGATTGTCAGGCGAAACAGCATTAAATTTCGGAACCGCACCTACAGGAATTATCTTTTCTATTTTCAACGTTTGGGTGTTGATGCGGTACAGGAAACTTTGGTCGTGTTTGGCTGATGGAGAACACCTATCGCTCCCGGGATTGTCAAACCCAGAACCGTACATTTGATAGTTCGATACATAGCCATATTTACCATCTGTTGAAAAGGCGGCTTCTACGGGAGAACCTTTGTAATTGCCTTTGAATTTAGAAAAGCCAAATTTTGACAAGTTTACTGTATCGGAAATAGTCTTGACTAATTTAAATTTCCTATTGTAAACGGTGATGCTGTGGCTGTACATCATGTTTTGAGCAAAAAATAAACCGTCTCCCGAATAAACTATTGATTTCGGCGATATTTTGCCGTAAATAGTTTTTTTCAAAGTCATTTTTCCTTCGGTGTTTGCAAGCCTTTTGCCGGGTAATTCATTTTCTTTTTTGTCGGAGGTTGGCGCAGCAGTTTCTGTTTTAAATGGTGGTAAAAATGGTTCTTCAAAAAGAGGCTGTTTGGGCTGATTTTTAGTTGGATCTTCGAGTTGGTTGCTGTTTTCTGTGGGGGTAGGAGATGGCGAAGGTCGATCGACTTTTGACGCTGTTTTTTCCGCAGATTCCTTGTCAGCGCTGGCGGCTGGCGACTTGCCTTTGAGGGCTGACAAGGTTTGAGGGCCGATTATTCCGTCAACTTTCAGCTTGTTGTCTGCTTGGAACTTTTTCACCGCAGCCTGGGTTACGGAACCGTAAAATCCTGTAGCCCTACCGCCAAAATGTCCTGATGCTTGCAGAGTTTTCTGTATTTCGACAACTTCCGGGCCTGAATCGCCTTTTGTCATTCTGATGGCGAGGGCGGGATAGACTAAATTTAAAATTGCGAGAGAGATTGTAAAGAAGAGTAAAGGAGTTGCAGCTAAATTTAGGTGCGTTTTGGAGTTGGGCGATCGAGTTTGAGTTGGGGGCGTTTCCCAAGTTTCAGCTAAATGCAGGTAAGCCAATCCGTCCATAGTTTTTACGGGTATTTTTGATGCTATGATACACCAGCTAATACCATTTTAGATTTTAGATTTTAGATTTTGGATTTGAGATTTGGCAATCACTGATGATATAACGGTTTGGCTCTGGTCTAGTGTTGCAGGATTTTTGTTAACCGGTATAACACATTGATTAAAACGAAAATTTAATTATAATTACACCGAGGGTGCAATCTCCAAGCAGTTTTTAATGGTGCCAGCAAGTAGGAGCGATCGACAATGTTGAGTGAGGAACAAACGGCCGCAGGATCGACAACCCAAAAATCCCGCCAGACGGTGCTGTGGGACGGTGACGGCGGACTTTGCCAGCGGGCTTGGGTAGAAATAGATTTAGCAGCTTTAACTCACAATGTAAAACAGCTTAAGCATCTATTATCTCCCAACACAGAACTGATGGCAGTTGTGAAAGCGGATGCTTACGGACACGGTGCGATCGCAGTTAGTCAAACTGCATTGCAAGCAGGCGCTAGTTGGCTGGGAGTGGCGACAATTCCCGAAGGCATAGAATTGCGGGAAGCTGGGATAGAAGCACCGATTTTGCTGTTGGGGGCAACCAATACACCGGCACAGGTAAAGGCGATCGCCCAATGGCACTTGCAACCCACTATTTGTACTGCCAAACAAGCCCTAATTTTTTCGGAAGTTCTCGTCAGTCTCAACCAATCTTTGCCCGTTCACGCTAAGTTAGATACGGGAATGTCTCGCTTGGGTACTTCTTGGCAAGACGCAACAGAATTTGTGCAATTAGTCAATGGTTTGCCAAATTTAAAATTAGCCAGCATTTACTCTCACTTGGCGACAGCCGACAGTCCCGATCGCGCCGTGATGAGAGAGCAACAGCAACGGTTCAAAAAGGCGATCGCCCAAATCCAAGCAGCAGGAATTAACCCCTGTCACCTGCACTTGGCAAACTCTGCTGCCGCCCTCACAGACCCCGATTTGCACTACGATTTAGTACGAGCGGGTTTGGCTACCTACGGTCTTTATCCTGCTCCTCACTTGCAGGCGATCGCTTCTTTGCAGCCCGCAATGCAGGTCAAAGCCCGAGTAACGCAGGTGAAAACAATTGCAGCAGGCACCGGCGTCAGTTATGGCTATAAATTTATTGCTGGGCGCGAGACACAGATTGCCGTAGTTGGTATCGGTTATGCAGACGGGATTCCGCGCAATCTTTCTACTAAAATGCAGGTTTTAGTTAGGGGTAAATTTGTGCCGCAAGTCGGGGCCGTGACGATGGATCAATTAATGCTGGATGTGACCGATATTCCCGATTTAGAAGTCGGTGAAGTGGTGACGTTGTTGGGGAATGATGGAGAAAATAAAATTACTGCTGACGATTGGGCAGAAATCTTAGGGACTATTTCCTGGGAAATTTTGTGCGGTTTTAAACACCGATTGCCCCGCGTTACAGTAAACTGTTAACTAGCGGGAATACCGATCGCAGAGGTTGATGGCGAGGGAGCATCTCAATGAATGCAAAAAAGCAATTTCTTTACAGTGCTGTCCCCGCTCGCGAGTATAGATCGCGAGCGGGGACAGCACTATAAAATCAAAACATCACAACTGAGATGCTCCCAATGGCGATCGGGACTATATTATAAGTTATACCAATTACCAATTACCAATTACCAATTACCAATTACTAATATGACAACGCTCCGCACAGTAAAACTAATATCTCAAACCTTCACCGCGCAGCTAGATGCAGAGAGAATACAGGCGATGCAAGTAGCTCAAGAATTCTCCAAAAAATTCGTAGAATTGGGGTTTCAGATTGTACCTCAAGTGCTGTGGGCGATCGGCATTTTGTTAATTACGCGATTTGCGATCGGGTTTGCGAGTAACGTGACTCGTCGAGCTCTGGGCCGCACCGAGCCCACGCTGCGGAAATTCTTAGTTCAAGCTGCCGAAATTGCGATTTTGATTGTCGGCGCAGTCGCGGCTTTGAGTCAGTTGGGAATTCAAACTACTAGCGTGGTGGCGGTAGTGGGTGCGGCGGGTTTGGCGATTGGTTTGGCGTGGCAAAATACTCTATCGCACTTTGCTGCTGGGGTAATGTTGATTAGTTTACGGCCTTTTGAGGTCGGAGATGCGATCGAAGCTACGGATGTGAAGGGAGTTGTCGATAGCATCGGGATTTTTTCAACAACCGTCGTGACGGACGATCGCATAAAAATTATTGTTCCGAATAATAATTTATTTAACGGTACACTGAAAAATACCACAGCGATGGGTACGAGGCGGGTAGACTTAAAAATTGATATTGGCGATCGGCCGATTCGTCCGATGATGGCCGAGTTACTAGAAATTGCCCATTCTCACCCGCTGGTGTTGGAAAATCCGCCCCCAACTTGTTTGGTAATCGAGATCTCTCCTGATACAACTATTCTATCTCTGCGACCCTGGTGCGCGTCGGTGGCCTACGAACAAGTGCGATCGCAAATTCAAGAACACGTCAAAGAAGCCATGAATGCCCACAAAAATCAACAACAATAAATAACTCTTTTCAAACAAACGCAGTACAAAAAAACGATTTTCGTAGAGCACTGCCCCCGTGCTGGCACTTCCAGGTTTCTGATATATAGCTGATTAAGCTGGCATCTCCTGTATTAATCAAAAATCCCAAATCCCAAATCTAAAAATCCCAAATCTAAAATGAGTAATTGGTCTCCCCAGCAAATTTTGCAAGAACCCGGTGTCAGGATGTCCGCCACCGAGAAAGAAACAATTCTCAAAAAATTTCCGCCTCCCGACGAAAAAAAACAAATCTATGCCGACGCCATTTTTGAAGGCGGCGGCGTGCGCGGACTTGCATTTTTAGGCGCACTCAGATGCTGCCACGATTTGGGCATCCGCTGGCGAAAATTGGCCGGTACTTCTGCGGGTGCAATTACTGCGGCAGTATTGGCAACAGACTTGTCAATGGACGACTTGGAGGAGTTGTTAGGACAGCTCGATTATAGCCTATTTTTAACTCAAAAAAACAGTCCTCTAATTTTAAATGGCGACCCCGCCGACGACTTGCAATCCCCAGCTTGGACGCTACTTTTCCTCACAATTAGCCGCCAGATGGGAGAATATTCTGCACAACCTTTTCGGCAGTGGTTGGAAGCAACACTTGGTAAAGGTCACTTGCACACTTTTGCCGATGTCAAACAACTGGTAAAAGAGCGGGAATTAAAAGTAGTAATATCCAACCTAACTCGCGGTGAAATGTTGGTGCTTCCCGATGACTTGCGGCGGCAAGACTCTGCCGATTCCGATCCTTTGTACCAGCAGTTGCGGCTCCAAAATCCCGAAGACTTTAGCGTAGCTGAAGCTGTGCGGCTGTCGATGAGTATTCCGCTATTTTTTGAGCCGGGAAAACTGGGCAACGACTTAATTGTCGATGGCGGAATTCTGAGCAATTTCCCGCTGTGGATTTATGACAAACAATCTGTCGGTTCGACTCCCACTATGCCCCGCTGGTTTACCTTTGGGTTTCGATTGGTCGATACTGGCATTGAGAATCAAGTTAAAATTAACACTCCGCTGTCGATGCTGGCGGCGATGTTCCGAACGATGATGAAAGCAAGAGACCGCTATCACCAGCGGGAAATGGATAAAGGGCGAGTTATTAATATTGATGTGACTGAAGCTGGGGTAACGACGACGGATTTTCACCTTGATGGCGATCGCAAGGCTAAACTATATCGATTGGGGTATGTGTCTACTAAGAGATTCTTTTTGAGTTCCAATTTTAGCTGGGAAAAGCACTTGAAGGCCAGGGGCTTTGGGGAATAGGAGAGGGGGAGAATGGGGAAATATCCCTTCCTCCTTCGACAAAACGTATACAGATTAAGGGTTTGAGGAATTTTAAAAATAGGGCTTGGCAAGAATAGGATGTGTGTGCTATAGTAAGTTACTGTCATCTTGGAGAGGTGGCTGAGTGGTCGAAAGCGGCAGATTGCTAATCTGTTAAGGGTGTTAACATCCTTCGAGGGTTCAAATCCCTCCCTCTCCGTTCTAAAACTTCCTTACCTAGCAACGACTCAAAGTCAAAAAAGGTACGTAGTTGCGCTTGAGCGCTCCGGAATTGCTAATCTAAAGCATAAAGGACAGACAAAAAAGGTACGTAGTTGCGCTTGAGCGCTCCGGGCGCTTGAGCGCTCCGGAATTGCTAATCTAAAGCATAAAGGACAGACAAAAAAGGTACGTAGTTGCGCTTAAGCGCTCCGGCATTGCTGCTGCAACGATAGGAACGACTCAATGTGAAAAAATAAAACAAACCAGTCAGTGAATATATAGCCTTTTTCAAAAAGATGAGGTATAATTCACAGCTCGATAACCGCTTAGACGTATAGGGCCCAAGCCCAACAACGTCCGCGAATCTTTGTGAGAACCGCTATAGCTGAATTTTCAAGTTATCCATTTTCCTAACCCTGATTAAGTAATGCTCAGCGCTATTTATAAGATTAGGAAAGAGCGCTGAAGCGCAACTACGTACCTTAGCTCAAGGGGGAAATTACCTTAAACTAACGAAAACAAAATTACCATTTCTCTGCCCGAATCCATACTGTATTTGAATCTATTTAGCAGCAATCATCAGCTACCGAATCTAATCAAGTTCCTTCATTGCTTCCACAAACTGCCGCGAGATAAAAGGCAAAATCTCTTCATTCTTGCTATTCTCTTTCCCCTCGGTAAAGACAACTAACAAATACGGCCGCAAACCCGGTATTTCAATATAAGCAGCATCATGACGAACTTGACTTGTCAACCCCGCTTTTGACCACAATTTTGTATTTTCTGGTAATCCGCCGCCTAAAAAACCTGTAACTTGATTTTCGGGATCTGCTTCTAATGCTGCTGGTTCTAAACTGCGTTTCATCAAACCCATCATGTCTTGCGATGCTTGTGCAGAAACAGCTACGCCACCGATGATAGTATGCAGCAAACGCGCCGCTGCATTTGTAGTCAGCATATTCCTATTTTCCATTAATTCTCCCAGAAATGCTCGCTCGCGACCGTAGGGGCCGTCGCACCAGGTTTTTTGATTGGCGTTAATGTTTTGTAATTCCGGCCAATCTAATGATTGAAAGTAACGGTTGATGAGGTTTCGCTGCTGTTTCCAAGTTTCAAAGGGGCCTGGTGATAATTCGGGGCCGCTGGTGGTGCCGGTGAGGGCGTCTACTACTAAGCTGGTGGCGTCGTTGCTGGAGTCAACTATCATATCTCGGACGGCGCGTTCTAATTCTGGCGATGTTTGAATCATGCCTTTTTGTGTCCATTCCCAGATGGCAACAAGGTAGAATAGTTTGACGATGCTGGCGGGATAAATTCGTTCGGAAGCCCTGGCGCTAAAACCTCGCGGTTGATATTTCCAAAATTCTTGTGGACTTAGGGCGCCACCTGTGTTGACTCGCACTGGCGGATCGTAGACTATCCAGGTTACTGCTGTACGATCGCCCTTCAATCCAGTAAATTCTGCCTGGACTGCATCTATAATGCTACTGCCGAGGGTTTCTAATTGTTCGTCTTTGTGGAAAAATGTCATGGTTAATGGTTGACTGCTGACGATTAACGGCGGTTGGCGGTTGGCTAATGGCAATAAATCGTTAAGTGCGAACAATTAATAGCAAATAATTAGCAATTAGCAATGGTCAATTATCAATTATCTGATGGTGTGGAGTATCGGGCGCGATCGCACATAAATATTTACGATTCCCCAAAGTGCGATCGATTGGCGACTCAAGCGGCGCAGGGGCGACATTTGCTTTTTTTTGACCCCCCCCAGCCAGGGCGGGCACGGGGGCACCGCTACAAGGGGGGGAGAGATGGCATAGATTCCCTTGTGCAGGGGGATACAACGGCTGTGATGGTGCGGCTGTGCGAAGACGATTATCCGGGATGGCTGGATCTTCGAGATATTGAGTTGCTCGAAGTCACAGAAACAGTGTATCATCCTCTGGTGCTTTCTGAAGCCCAAATTAGGGATAAATTGTCGATCGCAATTACTTTTACTCGCGAGGCGATGCACCAATCCAATTATTACCTTTGGGGCGGTACAGTCGGGCCAAATTATGATTGTTCGGGATTGATGCAAGCTGCTTTTGTGGCTGCGGGAATCTGGTTGCCGAGGGATGCTTACCAGCAAGAAGCTTTTACTACATCTATTATTAGTGTTAGCGATGTAGATCCGGGAGATTTAGTATTTTTTGGTACGCCGGAAAAAGCCACTCATGTAGGATTGTATATCGGAGAAAATCGCTACATTCACAGTTCGGGAAAAACTCAAGGTCGCGATGGTATTGGTATCGATGTTTTGTCGGATGATGGGGATGCAGTCAGTCGGGCTTATTACCAGCAATTGCGCGGATATGGTAAAGTTGTGGCAAGTTATCAACCTAGTTAGTAGTTGACAGTTGACAGTTGACAGTTGACAGTTGACAGTTGACAGTTGACAGTTGACTGCTGACTAATGACTAATGACTGCTGACTGCTGACTAATGACTAATGACAACTGATGTTATCTAACAAAACAATGGACGCTGCATTATTTTTGGAAAAATTGGCTGAACAGCAGGCTGCAACTGAGGTGGCGATCGACGTTTCGGTCGTGGTGCCAGTGTATAATGAGGTGGAAAGTTTGCCTCATCTGATTGAGGCGATCGCCTCTGCGATTCAACCATCTGGACTTAGCTATCAAATTATCTGTGTAGATGACGGTTCGTCGGACAATTCTGCTGACCTTCTCAAGCAGCTAGCCGGTAGTCGCGATGACCTTTGTGCTGTGCTTTTGCGCCGCAATTACGGGCAAACTGCTGCCATGTCCGCTGGCTTCGATCGCGCGACAGGCCGTGCTATTGTTACCCTAGACGGCGATTTGCAAAATGACCCTGCTGATATTCCGATGTTGCTGGACAAGTTAAATGAAGGCTACGATTTAGTTAGCGGTTGGCGCAAAAATAGGCAAGACAATACTATCAGCCGCCTGATTCCTTCTAAAATTGCTAACTGGTTAATTGGTCGCGTTACGGGCGTAACTTTGCACGACTACGGTTGTTCTTTGAAAGCTTATAAATCTGAGTTAGTTGCAGACTTAAATCTCTACGGGGAGTTGCACAGATTTTTGCCGGCTTTGGCGTTTATTGAAGGCGCGAGAATTGCAGAGATTCCGGTGCGACATCACGCGCGCCGTTTCGGTCAAAGCAAGTACGGGATTTGGCGGACTTTTCGAGTATTGATGGATTTGTTGACTATTTCTTTTATGAAGAAGTTCCTGACTCGACCGATGCACGTTTTTGGACTTTTGGGAATGAGTTCGATGGCATTGGGAACGGTTTTAGGGATTTATTTGACAGTCCTCAAATTGGGTTTCGGTCAAATTATTGGCAATCGTCCTTTGCTGATTTTGGCTGTGGTGTTGTTGTTGACTGGCGTGCAGTTATTTTGTTTTGGTTTGTTGGCGGAAGTCATGATGCGGACTTATCACGAGTCTCAGGGAAAACCGATTTATAGAGTCCGTGAGGTGTTTGGTTCTAAATAAGACATTGATTTGTATTGAATAAAATTTAGTCCTGTAAACAGGTTTGTAGTGAGGACTTTAGTACGCAAAAATCAAAGGACTGAAGTCCTCACTACAAACCGCAATCAACAGGTTTGTAGTGAGGACTTTAGTCCGCAAAAATCAAAGGACTGAAGTCCTCACTACAAACCAATTTTATTGTAGTCGATCGCCCGGACAAGGTATTATATTTAACTCATGACTTTTTGAGCTTGTCGGAGAGATTGAATAGTTGCGATCGCGTGTTGAGACACTGCATCTATTTCAGCAGCAGTATTGAACCGACCAATCCCAAAGCGAATTGAGGCGTAGGCTAATTTGTCCGATCGCCCGATCGCTGCTAAAACATGAGAAGGAGATATTTTCGCCGAAGTACAAGCAGAACCCGAAGACACCGCCGCCGCCGGTTGCAAACCCAACAGCAGTGCTTGACCGTCAACACCGCCTACACTAATATTAAGATTCCCCGGCAATCTCTTCGTCGCGTGACCGTTCATCACAACATCACCCAATCCACTCAAATTTTCCCACAAATGCTGCCGCAAATTTACAACTCGTGCTGTTTCCACCTCCATTTCCGAAATTGCTAACTCTACTGCTTTAGCAAATCCGACTATTTGCGGTGGGTAGAGAGTACCCGATCGCATTCCCCGTTCGTGGCCTCCTCCGTGCATTTGTAGGGCTAGTTGGACTCTCGGCTTGTTGCGTCGCACGTAGAGGGCGCCGATGCCTTTTGGCCCGTAGATTTTGTGCGCCGTCAAAGACATCAGATCGATGTTCATTTCCTCTACGTCGAGGGGGATTTTGCCGATCGCCTGCGCCGCATCCGTGTGAAACAAAATGTCATTTCCGCGACAAATTGCTGCTATTTCGGCGATCGGCTGAATCACACCAATTTCGTTATTAGCCGTCATCACAGAAACTAAAATTGTCTCGGCCTTAATCGCTTTAATCAAATCTCCAATATCAATTAGTCCGTCGCTTTTCACAGGTAAAACCGTAATGCTAAACCCCAATTTTTCCAAATATTTACAGGGATCAAGAATGGCATTATGTTCAGTTTGTACTGTGATAATGTGCTTTCCTTTACTGAAATAGGCTTCAGCGACGCCTTTAATCGCTAAATTATTTGCTTCCGTTGCACCGCTGGTAAAAACAATTTCTTCGGGAGAGGCATTGATCGCTTCTGCTATGATTTGTCGTGACTGTTTTACCGCTGCTTCTGCTTCCCAGCCGTAGACGTGGTTGATGCTGGCTGCGTTGCCGAATTGTTCGGTAAAATACGGCAGCATCGCATCAACTACTCGTTTGTCTACAGGGGTTGTGGCGTGGTTGTCGAGGTAGATAGGACGTGCGGACATAGTTTGGTTTTGGTTAAAAAGGTGTTAGGTTTATTGTAGACGAGCCCTTTGTTCTACCACAAAACTTTATATTTAACAAATATTTGTGAAGATTTATGCGACCTGACATTCAGGGATTAGAAATTACTGTCGGTGAGCTCAAGCACCTCAGCGGCGCGGGGCCCGATCGCGTATACCGGCCTGCGACTGCTACTAAATTTGCCCGCGAAGCTTTAAAAACAGTCAGTTTAATTGTTTTGGTTCTAATTAGCTGTTGGCTGCTGGTATTGATATTTCCTAGGGCTTATTTGTTGTGGTTGGCCCTGCACTTGGGTGCGATCGCCGGTTTGATCTTGGAAGATGCCTGGAAAATTTGGTGCAGCCGGAACCAAGATTTAATCCATCTTTTTGATGATGTCGATCGCTATAATGGTATAATCAAAGCGATCGAAATTAATGACCGACTCGAAGATGCTGGCAATCCGAACGTCAAAATAGGCGATCGCGCAAAAGTTATTAAAGCCTTGCAGCTCATCAGAGAGGATTTAGTTCGAGCTTTGAAAACCGAGAGGATTCTCAGGGAAAACAAAAAATTTGTCGATACTAACTCAGAACTGTTTGCCAATAATTTAAGAACTTTGAATGCCCTGCAAATTAGCGATCGATCGAGCCAGCCGGGGCGATTGCTCAACGAAGCTTTGCAGCTAGCTGTGGGAGTTCAAGCAGAAATGAAAAAGCTACAAGATCGAAACGCTGCTAATTAAAAAAATGGAAAATTAAGACGGCGGTTGAAACCGCGTCTACACAAACGAATTCCGCCTCCGCGGAATGAAGACAATAACGTAATTTTAAAAGCAGACGGCGGTTGAAACCGCTTTTGACCTGTTACTCGTAGGCGAAGCCAGCGCGAAGCGCTTATGTGGCGAAGCGCCCGTCATCCGAGTAACAGGTCAAACTACACAAACGAATTGAGCCGGACGCCGAATGAAGAGAATAACGTAATTTTAGCCAAATACGGTTCAGTTAAAAAGCTAATTTATCCCCGCACACATCAGTTAATTGATAACTATCATAGTCTCGGCGATGCGATCGTCGCGGATCGCTGCGCTAACCCTAAGATATCTCTTCGGACATTAGCGTTAACCCAACCATATTGAATTTTAACTGCCCGTTCTTCAACCTGCACTCCTCACGTGAATGTCTGTATAGACGCGGTTTCAACCGCCCGGTCTTCTTGGTAGCAACGCGCACCAACCGTGAAGCGATCGAACTCAAACACGTTTTTAAATTTATGATTTATGAGAATTGTTAAGAAAAATCATAATTGTAAATTTTTACCTGTTAGGTAACAGGTAAGGATATCTTGGAAAGGTGACGTTAACAACCAGGTCAGTATGTCTTCTACCAAACCAAAGATTATAGTTCTCGATGACGATCCCACAGGTTCTCAAACCGTGCACAGTTGCTTGCTGCTGACACGTTGGGACGAAGAAACCCTGCGTTTGGGACTGCGGGACAAGTCCCCGATTTTTTTTATACTGACAAATACTCGATCGCTAACTCCCGAAACAGCAGCCTCCGTCACCCGCGAAGTGTGCCAAAATCTCAAAAGGGCGATCGCGATCGAAGAAATCGAAGACTTCCTAATCGTTAGCCGTTCCGATTCTACCCTGCGCGGTCACTATCCGATCGAAACCGATGTAATCGCCGAAGAACTCGGCCCCTTCGACGCTCATTTTCTAATTCCCGCCTTTTTTGAAGGAGGCAGAATTACCCGCAACAGCGTGCATTACCTGATGGTTAACGGTGTCGAAACCCCTGTGCACGAAACCGAATTTGCCAAAGATTCAGTCTTCGGCTACCATCACAGTTACCTGCCAGACTACGTAGAAGAAAAAACCCAAGGTCGCATCCATGCTGATGCAGTCGATCGCATTTTACTCGCAGACATCCGCTACGGAAGTTTAGATAGATTGATGGAGATGACAGACAACCAATGTGCAGTTGTTGACGGCGAAAGCCAAGGCGATTTAAACACATTTGCCAAACACATTCTTGATGCAGCCAGTCAAGGCAAAAAGTTTTTATTCCGCAGCGCGGCGAGTATTTTAACATCCTTAGCTGACCTCGGCAACCAGCCCGTAGCAGCCGACGAAATGGCAGAATACGTGAAAGACGGCAAACCGGGTGCAGTAATAGTTGGTTCCCACGTTAAGAAAACGACAGATCAATTGGAACGCTTGTTAGAAGAACCCAATACAGTTAGCATTGAAATAGATGTATCTCACTTAGTAGAAGATTCGCCAGAGTCTCGCGCTCAAATCCTCAATGAAATCCTCGAAAAAGTTCGCACTGCTCATGCAGATAGCAAAACGCCTGTAATTTATACCAGCCGCCAGGAACTAGAATTTGAAAATGCTGAAGTCCGGTTAAAATTTGGTGCTGCTGTTTCTGCTTTGTTGATGGATGTCGTGCGGGGACTGCCTGCTGACATCGGTTTTTTAATTAGCAAGGGCGGGATTACTTCTAATGATGTGTTGAGTACAGGTTTGTCGCTGAAAAGTATCAGGCAAATCGGTCAAATTATTCCAGGTTGTTCTGTTGTAAAAACCGAGCCAAATCATCCTCTATTTCCCGATTTACCAGTCGTTTTGTTTCCTGGAAATGTCGGTGACAGTAATGCTTTGGCTACGGCTTACAAGCGACTCAGCAAGCATTCTAGCTAGTTGAATCGCTGGCTTAACGAAGATGAATTGAGTTCTATTCAGGGAACACACATTGATATCAACCTAAGCCTAAAACAGTTGAAATATTTCGTTGTCTGCTCGTTACTAGGCTGTGCCTGGTAACACAGATCCGGAGGAAGAGCCTCCTTAATCCTGTGCCGAGGCAGAGCAAGAGTGATATCATGTCCGGTCGATTGACTGCAATAAGTAAGGTTCGTAGTGCGGACTTCAGTCCGCTCTTATGCCGCGGACTGAAGTCCGCACTACGAACCGTTTTTGTTATGGTAATCGACGGGACATAATATGAGATAGGTTCCTTTCGCTGTGCCTGGGAACCAGTTAAATAATCTCTAAAAAATCTCTGGCTGATTCTATCGTTGCTAAAACCGCTCTAATATGCTATGGTAAAAGGTCTACTTTTAAATAAAAGCGATCGCCAGCTCGACAAATTCCCCCTCGGCAACGCCTCTGGAAAAAATCAAATTTAGAAAAAAAAATCAGGTAGCCCTCTACATATAGAGCCAACAGCGCCATAGCTACTGCTATCAGTAGCGTTTCCAGCTTGTATCGACCTAAATGTAAAAATTTTATAAAAATGTTCGCATAGTAATTTTTAGCTGAAAGGATTAGCATATAAGGGTGACAGAACATTATCATCCACTAAACTCATTAAAAGATGGCCATTGGTTCAAGCTGATCTGTGGGGCGAGCTTTCAACACCTGCCGGCGGTTCGGAATCTCACATTGGCTTACACCTTGGCAGGTGCTGACTGCATCGATGTCGCGGCAGATCCCGCCGCCGTCGCAGCAGCGAAAGAAGCCCTACAAGTTGCCAGCGAATTACAGGCAAAAACTCAAAACCGCAGGTTTGGCGGCAAAGGGTTGCCCTTGCTGATGGTGAGTTTAAACGATGGAGAAGACCCGCATTTTCGCAAAGCCGAATTCAACCCAGCCGATTGTCCGGCGGACTGCTGGCGGCCCTGCGAAAAAATATGTCCAGCCTCCGCAATAGTTTTTCAGAGTGCTGGTAGTGGTTTTTCCGGGGTGATAGACCAGCAGTGCTATGGCTGCGGTCGCTGTCTGCCTGTTTGTCCGAGCCAATTAATTTACACTCGTTCTTACGTGTCTGCTCCCGCCGCGATCGCACCTTTAATCTTGCAATCCGGTGCGGATGCCCTAGAAATCCACACGCAAGTAGGCAGAGAGGCAGATTTTGCGAGACTTTGGTCGAGCATAGATCCCTGGGTAGATCAACTTAAAGTAATAGCAATTAGTTGCCCCGATGGAGACGGTTTGATTGATTATTTGCGGACACTCTATCAAATAATTTCCCCCCTGCCTTGTCCCCTAATTTGGCAAACCGATGGTAGGCCGATGAGTGGAGATATTGGAATAGGAACTACTAGAGCAGCGGTCAAACTCGGTCAAAAAGTTTTGGCTGCCCAGTTGCCGGGATACGTGCAACTTGCAGGCGGCACTAACGATCGCACTGTCAGCAAACTGAGAGCCTCTGGACTGCTTTTGGATGGCGGGAAAAATTTGTCAGTTCCTCCTGTCCAATACATTGCAGGTGTAGCTTACGGCAGCTATGCCAGGGTTTTGCTATCGCCAATTTTAGAACAATTAGAAACAATGCAGACCGATCGAGCTTCTGCCGTTCCGGTAGCAGTCCCTTGCGGCGCAGCCGAAGTTCAAACACCTCGGTTGACTCAGCTCGAAGCCGTCCCAGAACTTCTCTCGGAGGCGGTGAGTTTAGCTCGTTCTCTAGTTTCCCAGATCAAAAGTCAGTTGACAGTTGACAGTTGACAGTTGACAGTTGTCAGTTGTTAGTTGTTAGTTGTTAGTTGACAGTTGTCAGTTGTTAGTTGTTAGTTTTTAGTTGTTAGTTGTCAGTTGTTAGTTGTTAATCAAAAAAACTGAAAACTGATAGCTAACAACTGTAGTTTGCGATTTCGCGATCGCACTTGCACCCAGGTGAAACCCGGTTTCTTACTATATTTCTCGTTCCTGTTCGCAAAACTCGTAGAAACCGGGTTTATAACCCCACGCGTAATCCACGAACTGTCAACTGTCCACTGTCAACTGTCAACTGTCCACTGTCCACTGTCAACTGTCAACTGTCAACTGTCCACTGTCCACTGTCCACTGAACCGAACACACCGAGGCGAATGCAGATTACAGACGACCTCAGCAGACTATTAGACATCGTGCCAGATGAGATCCGGCAGCCCTTAGAGCAGCACCCGCAGCGCAACAATCTCATTGAGGTTGTGATGGATTTGGGCCGTCTACCAGAAGCTCGTTTTCCATCCTTGGCCGAACCTCTTTCCCAAACACCAGTTTCCAAAGCAGACCTCAGCTATTGTATCGATCGAGTCGGCAGCTTCGGCGGCGACAATCGAGCCGGTATCGAGCAAACCCTGCACCGAATTAGCGCCCTTCGCAACCGCAGCGGCGAGATTATCGGCTTGACTTTGAGGGTGGGCCGCGCTGTGTTCGGGACGATCGGCATTATCCGCGATTTAGTGGAAACCGGTCAATCAATTTTGATGCTCGGCCGCCCCGGAGTTGGCAAAACCACGGCTTTGCGGGAAATCGCCCGCGTCCTCGCCGATGACTTGGAAAAACGGGTGGTAATCATCGACACCTCCAACGAAATTGCTGGAGATGGAGATATCCCGCATCCGGCGATCGGCAGAGCTCGCAGAATGCAAGTTTCGCGTCCCGAACTCCAGCACCAAGTCATGATCGAAGCAGTGGAAAACCATATGCCGGAAGTGATCGTGATTGACGAAATCGGCACGGAATTAGAAGCTTTGGCCGCTCGGACGATCGCGGAAAGGGGCGTGCAATTGGTCGGTACCGCCCACGGGAACCGGATCGAAAACTTGATGAAAAATCCGACTCTGGCCGACTTAATCGGGGGCATCCAAGCGGTGACGCTGGGAGATGACGAGGCCCGGCGCCGCGGTTCTCAAAAGACAGTTTTGGAACGCAAATCACCGCCAACTTTTGAAATTGCGATCGAAATGCTCGAACGCCAGCGCTGGGTAATCCACGAACGAGTCTCAGATTCGATCGACAGCCTGCTGCGGGGACGCGAACCGAACCAGCAAATCAGAAGCGTCAGCGACAGCGGAGAAGTCACGATCGAGCGCGAGTCAGCATCTCCCCCCGTCCGGTTTCCAGGGATGCCAGCTTCCGCCTCAGGCCCCGCTGCGGTATCAGCAATGCGGCCCGTCACGCCGATTTCTGGGTGGCGGAGTGCCGGGAAAATGGTGCCGATGCCCCCTCAAAACGAGAAATTCGCTGCTGCTACCGCTGCTAACAGCGCGCCGGTACTTCCTGAGACTCGGTATTTCGAGCAACTCCTCGAAGAATCCCTGTCCGTGGAACCTGTACCGCAGCAACGGGGTCGTTATTCCCAGAATGTCGGCCCTAACGGCGAAGATTTGCCCCTCCACGTTTATCCTTACGGCATAGCTCGCCACCAGCTCGAACAGGTGATTTCCACCCTGAACCTGCCGGTGCAGTTGACTAAGGATATTGAAAGTGCTGACGTGGTGTTGGCTTTGCGATCGAACGTGCGGAACCAGTCAAAATTGAGGCACTTGGCCAAAACTCGCCAAGTTCCCCTGCACACAATCAAAGCTGGGACTATTCCCCACGTAGCGAGAGCTTTGCGGCGCCTGTTGGACATGGACGACCCGGGCACCCCGGAAGTGGCAGACCTCGCCTTATTCGCCCGCAGCGGTACTTCTGACGAACTCGAAGCTCTCGAAGAAACCCGCTTGGCTGTCGAGCAAATTGTCATTCCCAAGGGACAGCCGGTGGAACTCTTACCCCGTTCTCCCAATGTCCGCAAAATGCAGCACGAACTTGTGGAACACTATCACCTGAAATCCCACAGTTTTGGGGAAGAACCCAACCGCCGCCTGCGGATTTTTCCAGCGTGAACAGCCCTATATCTAGAATCGGCATCATGTAGGGTGCGCGGGGCGCACCTTACCCCTTGAAGGCAGCAGGTAGAAGGCAAACGGCCGAATTTTTTTCATGTTGCTGTCTGTTTTCTACCTGCTGCCTTCGATCTCAAGCGGGCTCAATTAACCATGATTCTGGTAGCGTGGTACACTGCGTAGACCAGAATCTTCTGGTATATCGACCGCACGTGATATTATTTCCGTTGCTGTGATTTTTGTGTGTAAGTGCGATCGGGCTAATTCCCAATTTCCAACCCCCAATTCCCAACCCTCAATGATGACTAATGACTACTGACTAATTCCCAATTTCCAACCCCCAATTTCCAATTCCCAATGATGACTAATGACTGATGACTAATGACTACTGACTAATTCCCAACCCCCTATAATAACAGATTATAAATAAACATAAAGCGGTTATCAAAAAAATGAGGTATGCCCGATGCCCGATGCCCTATGCCCTATGCCCGATGCCCGATGCCCTATGCCCTATGCCCGATGCCCTATGCCCGATGCCCGATGCCCTATGCCCGATGCCCGATGCCCTATGCCCTATGCCCGATGCCCGATGCCCTATGCCCGATGCCCTATGCCCGATGCCCTATGCCCGATGCCCGATGCCCGATGCCCGATAGTACCTCATCTTTCTGAGAAAGGCTATATTTACCAGAGTTGACATGAATGATGCAGAAATTCAGCTATTTATTGAATTAATTGCCGCTCACACGGGTTTACAAATTCGCCCGCAAGATCGATCGGGTTTGTCTCGAAAAATTTTGACTCGAATGAAAGCTTTAAAAATAGCATTTCCCGACAAATATTATCAAATCTTAGCCGCTTCGAGTCCGGAAAGTCAAAATGAATGGCAGGAACTAACCTTGCTGCTGACAACCAACGAAAGTTATTTCATGCGGGACAAAGGACAGTTTTCGCTCCTAGAAAAAGTGATTTTGCCGGAATTAATCGCACGCAAAATAAAATTGCACGAGACATTGGGAATTAAGCCAAGACTGCGAATCTGGAGTGCTGGCTGCTCGACTGGTGAAGAACCTTATTCTTTACTTATTATTTTAAAACAACTAATTCCTGATTGGGACAAATGGAAAATTTTAATTTTAGGTACTGATATCAATCAAGCAGCAATAGAAAAAGCCCAGCGAGGAATTTATAGCCCTTGGTCTTTTCGCTTAGTTGACCCGGAACTGCAAAATCGATATTTCTCTCAGCGGAAAACCGATTGGGAAATAGACCAGAACTTGCGCCAATTTGTCAGCTTTAGATCTGTAAATTTAGTGACAGATAATTTTCCTAATATTTACACAGATCTTCATAACATGGATTTGATATTATGCCGAAATGTTTTTGTTTATTTTGAAGCTCAGTATATTTCACAGGTATTGAAAAAGTTTGCCAAAACGCTAAGACCTGGAGGATATTTAATGACTGGTCACGCTGAAATTCACAGTCACGTGATGAACGATTTTCAACCAAAGAGTTTCCCGGAGTCGGTTGTTTATCAAGCCAAGAATGTCCTAGAGGAGGAACCAGGTAAAAAAAAGTCTTTGATTGTACCAGAATCTAAAACAAAATCGGCGTTTGGGGAATCGGGAAATAAATTGGAATTGGGCGACCATAGCGGTCAGTTGCTACCGAGGAAAGGGGAAACGGTGCCAGCTAGTTTTGCTAACGGCAATTTTGGGGATGTCGGGTCGCTGTCGCTGTTAACAGCAGGTACCGGGCTGGGAAAGATGCTGCGAAGTCGCTATTTAGAGGGCGATCTGGCGAACAAGAAGATATCTAGTTTATCCCCAAAAATTGCAGCCGAAAAAGCTGATAGCAAAACGCCTCAGATGCTTATATTAGAGGCAAAAGCTTGTTTAAAAAATAAAGCTTATTTTGAGGCAATTGATAAAGCAAAACAGGCGCTCCACCTGCAATCTCAAAATTTTGAAGCTGATTATTTGCTCGCTCAAATTTATGCAAATTTAGGCCAGTATTCTCAGGCGGTAGAATACTGCAAGCGAGCTAGTAAGCTAGATACTATGTCAGTATTTCCTTATTATTTGCAAGCTCAGATTGCTGAAGAACAGGACGACTTGGAAACCGCTAAAATATATTTAAGAAAAGTTATTTATCTTTGCCCATCTTTTGTTTCAGCTTATCTCGAATTCGGGAATATATACCATAAAGAAGGTAAGCTAAATATAGCTATTAAAATGTACAAGTCATCTTGCGATATTCTCAAACAACTGCCGCCCAATACTCCGATCGAGCAACAGGGAAAAATGACAGCGAGTCAAGTATTGATTGATGTTCAAAAAAAATTGGTAAAATTGTACAGCCAAAAAAACTGACGCACTGGGAAAATCTAAAAACCTGGTTTTTTGTGGGTGTGTCGCTGCCAAACCGAATGGGTGCATCTCAATTTTGAAGCCTGAAGAAGCATGACCGCATATAAGTTATTAGTTATAATCCTATATTGACTACGGTCATGCTTCGCCCCTACAAACATATTTGACAAACCCAGATGCACCCAACCGAATCCGATCGCATAAACCATGTGTTTTTTGCAAGTCTTACTAGATAAATTGTCAGAATTAATATGGAAACTAAGCCGTATCTTATATTTGAACATAACGGTTTGCTGTGCGGCGTAGAAGTCGGCTGCGTTAGAGAAATTTTCTTTCTCCCGGAGTTGACACCGATCGCCGAAGCGCCTCAAGATATTGTTGGGGCGATCGATCTTAGAGGATCCATTCTGCCCGTGATGGATCTAAATCTCCGTTTTGGGTACGTTTGGCAGGACTATTCTGTCACAGATAGTGCGATCGTCATAGAATGGCAAGAAATTCGACTTGTCATCATTGTCGATCGAGTTAACGAAGTTAAGCAGATCCCCGCAGATGCCATAACTCCCCAGCTATCTTACGGGCGAGACAACCCAGAAGCCCCCCATCATTTTTTAGCTGGATTTGCCCGCTGCGGGGCCGATATGATTATGCTGCTGGATCTCGATCGGCTAATTCGATATTCTCCCGACAAAACAGAAGCCCAAATCCCAGTGTCTGCAAGCGATGCAGGACTGTCAGCGGCATCCGGCAACCTAGAAACCGCCAATTTGCAGTTAGAAATAGAGCCAAAATTGTTAGTGGAAGATACTAAAGTTTTGGCCAAAATTCACGTTTTTTGTCCGAATGCTACAGCCCAAGAAAAGGCGATTTTTCGAGATAGGGCCCAGAATTTGAGGCAGCAGGGCGATCGCGAAAATTCCGCAGCAATTGATATGTCCCTCGCCGTAGTTGTTTTAAACAGCGAATACTTTGGTATTAACCTAGCTGTAGTGCGCGAATTCACTGACATTCGCCAAGTAACTCCAATTCCTTGCACTCCCGATCGCATTATTGGCAACATGAATTTGCGGGGCGAGATTCTCACCCTAGTGGACATTCGGAATGTTTTAAATATGTCAGGCGACACAAAATCTCTCTCAAAGGCGATCGTTGTTGAAATTGAAGATTTGGTCGCCGGTATAGTCGTTGACGAAATCTTAGATATTATACATTTAAATGTAGCAGAAATTGCGACTATTCCTGCTGCACTAAATTCAGCCAACCGCGAATATCTTCGAGGCACCGCTTTTTACGAGGAAAAACTTATCGCTGTTCTGAACTTGCAGAAACTATTAACAAAAGGAGGAGTTGCTGTTGATGAGGAGGTTTGAAGAAAGATTTTACCATAAAGAATTGTTTGAAAGCCTCTCCCCGATCGGGAGAAACTAAAATCCGACTATTCATTACTCCAATCCTCTTCCTTCTAGGTAGAGGTCGCTCTCAAACTGTCAACTGTCAACTGTCAACTGTCAACTGTTGAAGGCCAAATCGGAATCGCACCTGCAAAAACGATGTCAGCGCCACCCGAAACTAAAGAAAAGAGAGTAAGAGAACAGAATTTGCTATGATACTATTTTCTACTGTCACTGGACGGCATCAGTCCCAGAAGTGGCTGGCCCATTTCCGTTGCCAACGCCGGACTCCCAACCACTATCGCAGGATCGCAACCTTAGTAACGCAAATGCTATCTTAAATTAACGCAAAAATATGTTTTTATCCATTAAAAAACTAAATATTAGAAACAAGATGCTCGTCGGATATCTAGCGCCAGCAGCTATTTATTTAGGGTTGCCAGTCTTAGTTCTCGTTACTACGAGTCAGGTTTTTGAGACTTTCAAAAAAGTGGAAAGAGTAGAAAATGTGATCGGAGAAACAAGTAATATGTCCGTAGGTACGGAGCAAATGGTACGGGGAATGCGCGGCTATTTAATTAATAAAAATCAGCAGTTCTTAAACGATTTTAAAACAGGTGCAGACTTGGCTCGCCAGTCAGGGATCAATCTAGGGCCGATTGTTGAAAATTCCGAACAAAAAGCCCGTTTGCGGAGAATGTTGGATCTGGTCAAAGAATATTATGATGGTTCTAACGAAATAGTTCGCTTATTTCAGCAAAATCAGACAGCCGAAGCCCTCGCTATATTTAATACAGGCAAGTATACCAAATTTGTGAATGAATTCGTGGAATTGAACCGGGAATTTCGGGAAACAGAATTAAAGATTATTAAGCAAGAAACTAAAATCACGAAGGCATCTTTAAGCTTTTTGGTATCGACGCTGGTGTTTGGTTCGATACTGCTACTGCTGCTTGGCGCCACTGTTGCTTGGCTGATTTCGTCAGGAATTGCTCGAACTATCGATCGCACAATTAGTTCGATCGCCAGTTCCTCCGCCCAGATTGCCGCCACAGTTGAAGAACAGGAACGAATGGCAAGCCAGCAAGCAGTTTCAGTCAATGAAACTACTACAACAATGGACGAATTGGGTGCATCTTCTAGGGCGACTTCACAGCAGATAGAAACTGCCGCAAGTCAAGCAATGCAAGCTTTAACTTTAGCTGGTGGCGGTACAAAAGCTGTGGAACAAACCTTAGAAGCAATGGCAATACTGAAAACAAAAGTGCAGGATATGCAAGGACAAATTATGCAGTTGAGCGAGCAAACCGATCGCATTGGCAATATCTCAACCGTAGTTAGCGACTTAGCAAATCAGACTAATATGTTAGCACTAAATGCGGCTGTCGAAGCAGTGCGAGCCGGCGAACACGGCAAAGGGTTCGGAGTTGTCGCGTCAGAAATTCGCAAACTTGCCGATCGCAGTAAAAAATCTGCCGCACAAATAAATCTCTTAGTCGCCGATATTCAGCGCGCGATCAACTCAACAGTCATGGTGACAGACGAAGGAACTAAAACGGTAGAATCTGGCGTAAATATTGCGGAGGAAACTGCCGCAGCATTTGCTGGAGTAGCTGATGCAATTAACAACGTAGTTTTGAGTTCTCAGCAAATTTCGCTGAATGCCAAACAGCAAGCAATCGCGATCGAACAAGTGGTGGAAGCGATGAACTCTCTCAACCAAGCAGCAGCACAAACAGCTTGCGGTATCACTCAAACTAAAATTGGCACTCAAAAATTGAATGAAGCTGCTTTAGATTTAAAAGCAGTTGTTTAGCATAGTTATAAGTTCTGATAGTTTGAAAACAAAATTAAACAGTAAGTCTGTATTCTCAGCCCCGATACTCATTAGTCAATCCCAATTATTCAATCTAAAATCTAAAACGGTGCATCTCACGCAAGGCGAATATATCCGTAGGGGCGAAGCATGACCGCAGAAAATATGGGATTACAACTAATAACTTATATGCGGTCATGCTTCGCCCTCTTCAAAAACCAGATGCACCCATCTAAAATCTCAAGTCTCAAATGGTATGAGTCATTAATAATTATGAAAAACCAATGAAAAAAATGTCTTTAAGAATTAAAGCGATTGTTTTTGCGATCGCCCTCGGAACAATTCCCGTAATTTTAACTGGGGCAATAACTTTTTTCTTAGCCAATCAAAGTATCACTAGCTATGTAATTAATTATCAAGAAACGCGGGCGCTCGCTACTGCCAATGAAGTCAGCAATTTTATGTTAGAACGCTACCAAGATATCAAGCAACTAGCAAGATTAAGCATACTTAACGACCCCAGAGTCAGTCAAACGACTTCAACCATTCAAAAGGAAGCCATGTTAGATAAATATATAGAAGAAGACGAAGGCTACGACAGCATTGCAGTCGCCGATCTCAAGGGAAATACTATTTTGCAATCCCGTGGAGAAAAAATTGTAGATTTGGGAAAGCGGGACTATTTTCAGGAAGTAACAAAAACTAATCAGGCTGTAATTATGCAGCCTATAAAGTCAACAGACGGCAAATATGCCATTTTTACGGCGGCTCCGGTTGTGGATGTCAATACTAACGAAACTATCGCCGTCATCAGGACTCGCACGCCCATAACTTATTTAGAGCAGACTTTTAAGGAAACACAAAACAAGCTAACCAGAAGTTCTGAAGGATTAAAAAAAGAGGAATTCCATTTAATTGATGGCAATGGCAAGTTTTTTTCGGCAACAGAAGCTGAGCAGATCGGCAGAGATGCAGCCTCAGATTTTAGTGTTTTTGCCAAAATGCAAGCTAACAAAAAAATTGACAGTGCCATAGATATCGATCGCATTGATGGAGCTAAGCAATTGCTTACTTATGCTCCTATTGAAGCCTTAGAAAATATGCCAGAATTGGGCTGGAGCGTGATTATTGCTAACGATACAAAAAATGTATTTGCTCCCCAACAAGAGTTACTGTATACTTTGATGTCAGGAGTTGGGTTCACTGCTGCTGTTGTTAGCGCGATCGCAATTTTTTTAGCGAGTCGAACTACTCGCTCGGTTAATCACATTGTACGGGCGATCGCCTCTTCTTCGTCCCAAATTGCTGTCACCATCGAACAGCAGAAGCGCATCGCCAGCCAACAACTATCTGCTGTCGATCGCACTGCGACTACAATGAACGAATTGAGCGAATCAAGCAAAGCTTGTGCCTCCGAAGCCGAAGCTGCCGCTTTTGGGGCAGTCCAAGCTCTTAAACTTGCAGCAGGAGGCAGTCAAGCAGTAGATAATACCTTGAAAGAAATGGCAACTTTGACAGAAAATGTCGGAGCAATTCAAAAACAAATTTTGCATTTAAGCGAGCAAACCGATCGCATTGGCAATATATCCAGTTTAGTCAGCGATTTAGCCAACCAAACAAATATGCTCGCCCTTAACGCTGCTGTCGAAGCAGTTAGAGCCGGTGAAAGCGGTAAAGGATTTGCTGTTGTTGCTAGCGAGATTCGCAAATTAGCCGATCGCAGCAAGGAATCTGCTAGCAACATCAATGCTTTAGTTGCAGAAATCCAGAAAGCTATTACTTTGACAGCAACAGTGACGGATGACGGCACAAAAACTGTAGAAAATGGAGTAAAAATTGCCCGAAAAACCGCAGACGCATTTGCTGGGGTTGCCAGGGCGATCGATCGCATTGCTGCAAACAGCAAACAAATTTCCGTCACATCGAAAAACCAGGCAATCGCCATTCAGGATGTAGTTGAATCCGTCAACTCTCTTCACCTCGCCACTCAAGAAACTGCCGCCAGTATTTCTCAAGTCAAACTCGGCATTGTTCAACTAAACCAAGCAGCCCAAAATCTCAAATCAGCAGTGTAGTTGAAGGAAGTAAGATTTATTTATTACTGATTAGCGATTATCGATTACCAATTAGCAATTAGCCACTCCCCATGATTAATAAATTTTTCAGAAAAATTCAAAACCGACTGCTACTGCTTTTAATTTTAAGTACCTTGATTCCAGTATCTCTTGTTGGCTGGTATGGAATTTCCTCTTCCGAAGCAGCACTCCAAACCTTAGCCTTAACTAATCTTACTGAAAGTGTCACATCCAGCGGAGAGCAAATAGTCAACAAACTAGAAAATATCAGTTACGATCTTTTGTTCTTCAGCAAATCTCCTGCTCTTCAAGGAATAATTAAAGCTAGAGATGGAAATGGAGCAGACAAAGAAACTAATTCAACTTATCAAAATTGGGTCGATCGAATGCAAATCACATTTGCATCAATGATGGCAATTAAGCAATCTTATATGCAATTGCGTTATATAGATGAGAATGGCAACGAACTCGTGCGCGTAAATTCTGACGGCCAAACGCTCAAAATAGTTCCAACTTCAGAACTACAAAATCAGGCTCATAGGGATTACTTTTACTTAACTATGAAGCTAAAACCGGGCGAAATTTATGTGTCTCAATTCAATCTCAATCAGGAGCGCGGTAAAATAGAAATTCCTTACAAGCCAACCATTCGTCACGCCACTCCTGTTTTTAATACCAAAGGAGAAAGAAAAGGCATTTTGATTGCCAATTCTTTGGGAAAGAATCTGATTGATATAGTTAAAAACATGAATCATGATAATTCAGAGAAAGGTTTTATGTTAAATCAAGATGGTAGCTACATCTACCATCCCACTTCTAAAAAAGAATGGGGTTATGAAACAAAAACGAATGAAAATGTCCAAAAAGATTATGTGGCAGAGGTAGTGACACAAATACTTTCTGGTGGCAAAGGCAATATTGACCTCGGCGATCGAGTGATTAGCTATGATACAGTTTTTCTGAGTAAAGAAAACAACAACAAATTCATTGTGATTGTGAATCAAGCACCTAAATATTCGCTGTTTGCTTCTATTTTTGTTCTTAAAAAAATAGCTACTATTATTGCTGTATTGTCCCTGGGTACTGTTCTGGGATTAGGATTTTTGGTGCTGCGACAACTAATTAAGCTGATTCGAGGATTGATCTATCAAATATCGTCATTCTCTATGCAAATATTATCTAATATGAATGAGCAAGAGCAAGTCGTCGGCCAGCAATTTCTCTCAGTCAATGAAACAACTGCAACCTTAGAACAATTGGGCATATCTTCTCGGGAGACAGCCGAGCAAGCTGAGGCTGTTGCCGTCGCCGCTCGCCAAGCTTTAACCCTCGCGCAAGAAGGAACTCAAAAAGTTGAAGAAACTCTCAATCAAATGCTGAGTCTTAGACAAGCTGTGGCAGCAATTTCTCAGCAAAATCAGCGCCTGGGGGATAGCACAAGTCAGATTGGCAATATCTCGACTTTGGCAAATTTAGTTAGCGATTTAGCCACTCAGACAAATATGCTGGCTCTTAACGCGGCTGTGGAAGCTGTCAGGGCTGGTGAGTATGGCAAAGGTTTTGCGGTGGTAGCCAGCGAGATCCGTAAATTAGCAGATGAAAGCCAACAAGCCGCGCAAAAGATTAATGGTATTATTCCAGAAATTAAGGGCGCGATCGACTCGACGGTGAAAGCAACGGAAGAAAGCCGCAAAACAGTCGCGGCAGGGGTGAAAACAGCGCAGGATACAGCAGAAGCTTTTACGGGGGTTCGGGAAGCTTGCAATCTGGTGTTTGCTAGCAATCAACAAATTTCTTTGAATATTAAACAGCAGGCGATCGCGATCGGGCAAGTAGGTGATGAAATGAACTCTCTCAACCGCACTGCATCTCAAACTATCAGCGGCATTACTCAAGTCAAAGTAGGCACTCAAAAACTTAATGAAGCTGCTTTAACTCTTAAGTCTATAGTGTAAGAAGGAAGTTAGGCAACGGATTGTGTAACGGATGTCAAGGATAAAATTACCGATTACCGATGACTAATTACCGATGGATGACCAATTACCAATTCCTAATTCCTAATTACCAATTACCAATTCCCAATTACCAATTACCAATTACCAATTACCAATTACCAATTACCAATTCCCAATTCCCAATTACCAATTCCCAATTCCCAATTACCAATTACCAATTACCAATTACCAATTACCAATTACCAATTCCCAATTACCAATTACCAATTACCAATTACCAATTACCAATTACCAATTCCCAATTCCCAATTCCCAATTACCAATTACCAATTCCCAATTCCCAATTACCAATTACCAATTACCAATTACCAATTACCAATTACCAATTCCCAATTACCAATTACCAATTACCAATTCCCAATTACCAATTACCAATTACCAATTCCCAATTACCAATTACCCATTACCAATTACCAATTACCCATTACCAATTACCAATTACCCATTACCCATTACCACAAACACCTATGATAATTGAAGATGAAGAACTTCGAGATGTATTTAAAATTGCTAGTGAAGAACACTTGCAGAAACTAGACGATGGATTGCTGTACTTGGAACAACACCCCGGGGACTCAGCTAAGTTAGAAGAATTGCTGCGGGAAACTCATTCTCTTAAAGGCGATGCTGGGATGTTGGCGGTAAAAAATGTAGCATCTTTAGCTCATCAAATAGAGCATATTTTGGGAGGTGTCAAGCGGGGAGAGACTCAACTAACTTCAGAAATTAGCGATCGACTTTCGCAAGGTTTAGACGCCATCCGCAAACTCGTTGACGAAGCCGTGACTGGTCAAGATTCCGGTGTCAATACCTTTTACGTGCTCGCTAGCATGATGGGTGCTTCTAACAAGCCCCTGCCCGCCGTCCCCATAGCAGATCCAGAATCTTCAAAGGTACCAGAAGAAGAATTTATACAAACGCAACTTATTGATTCGTCTACTGCGGAACCCGAAACAAATAGTGAAACTTATTCCGCCACTAATTTAGATAAAAATTATTCTTTTTCGACTCTACAATCCGAGCAAGAATTGTTGCTCCAATCTCACAACTTGCGTGGGGCTTCTGCCCCCGCTACTGCATCGGCTTCCCAACCCGCTGTTAGCAGTTCTTCAAGTTCGTCTTACCGCATCGAAACAATTCGCGTTGCTACCAAAAATTTAGACGATTTAATGACTCAAGCTGGTGAACTTACTGTTACAAAAACTAGGTTAGTACACCGACTTGCTGATATCGAAAAACTGACAAATTTGTGGGAAAGTTGGAGCAGAGAAGCTTTTATAAATCGCTTGGCTTTTCATCAGATAGAATCGGACAAAAATGCTTTTCAACAAAATGCCCTCATCATACAGTTACAGAATTATTACCAGCGTACAGAAGAACGTTTAGAACGTCTGGGAACTCTAGTAAATAGATTGAAAAATCGAGTTGATGAAGATACTGCAAGACTCGAATTAATTGCGGAAGAGTTGGAATCAGGAATTCGCACTCTCAGACTGCTGCCTTTGTCTACTATTTTTAATCTATTTCCACGAGCAGTTAGAGACTTGGCTAAGCGGGAAGGGAAAGAGGTTAAATTAGTCATTGAAGGTGGGGAAACTCGAGCTGACAAACGCATTCTAGAAGAAATGAAAGACCCTTTAATGCACCTGATTCGGAATGCGATAGATCACGGAATTGAGACGCCAGCCGATCGCGAAAAGCTCGGCAAGCATCCCGCAGCTACTCTCCGAATTAAAGGCTACCATACTGCTAGCAATATTATTATTGAAGTTGCTGATGATGGTCGGGGGCTGAATCTCGATCGCATTAAACAAACTGCTGTCAAACGCAACATCTGCACGCCGGAAGAACTGGCGGTGATGACAGAAAGCCAAATTCAATCGCTGATTTTTGCTGCGGGTTTTTCAACCAGAACATTTGTTACTGAAATCTCTGGAAGAGGGGTAGGTTTGGATGTAGTTAGGACTAATGTTGAAGCATTAAAAGGTCGCATTCAAGTTGAATCAGATCTCGGAAAAGGATGCACTTTTCGCCTGCAACTAAGTACGTCTTTAGCTACTGCTAATGTATTAATATTAGCGGTTGATGGTATTGCTTATGCGCTGCCAGTCGAGTTTATTGAAACTGCAATATTAGTCCGCTCTTCGGATGTTTTTTCTCTCGAAAGCAAGGCGACGGTGATTTTAGACTCTCAGCCTTTGTCAGTTGCTTATTTGGCAGATTTACTAGAATTAAATGATACAGATTGGTTGCACAATAATCGGGAGTGGAGACAGGAAAGTTGGAGAGAATTCAAGAGAAATACAGAGGTAGAATCGGTGAATCATAATTCTCGGAAAATGCCTTGTATTGTTTTGAAAGTTGGGGAGGAAAGATTGGGATTATTTATAGATGCTTTGATTGACGAACAGGATGTGGTGATTAAACCTCAAAGTCAATTGCTGAAACGGGTGCGAAACGTTTCTGGTGCAACGATTCTGGGGACGGGGGAAGTTTGTATGGTGCTCAATCCCCACGATTTGATAAAATCTGTACGCAAGCAAGTTTTGTTGGGTGGGGTTGGGGGTGCCCGATCGCCAATTGAGACAGTCAGCCGAAAACAAGTTATACTTTTAGCAGAAGATTCGATCGCTACCCGCACTCAAGAAAAGCGCATTCTGGAAGGTGCAGGTTATGAAGTGGTGACAGCAGTGGACGGGTTGGATGCTTTCAATAAATTAAAAACTCGCTATTTTGATGCTCTGATTTCTGACGTACAAATGCCTAATTTGGACGGCTTGGGACTGACTATTAAAATTCGTCAGCTAAAAGAATACAGTGAGTTGCCGATTATTTTGGTGACATCTTTGGCGTCTGATGAAGATAGAAAAAGAGGGGCTGATGCTGGCGCTAATGCTTATATTCCTAAAGGTACTTTCAATCAAGATGTATTAATCGAGACCTTGAAAAGGTTAGTTTGATTGTCAGAGGGGAAGGGAAGAGGGGGACAGGGGGAGAGGGGGACAGGGGAAGAGGGGGAGAATTACCCATTACCCATTACCCATTACCCATTACCCATTACCCATTACCCATTACCCATTACCTAAAAAAATCTAAAATCTAAAATCTAAAATGGTATGATGTTGTCGCCCATTAAAGTATTGTTAGTAGAAGATTCCCCAGTAGCTACGATCGTTCTCAAGCGCATTTTGGATGCTTCGCCAGAAATCCAGGTTGTCGGAACGGCTTCTAACGGGTTAGAAGCCCTAGAATTAATCCCGAAACTTCAACCGGAAGTCATCTGTACGGATTTGAATATGGCACAAATGAACGGGTTAGAGTTCACGCGGGAAGTGATGAAAAAATACCCGCGACCAATTTTAATAATTAGTGCTTCTGTACAAGCAAAGGATACTCAAAATGTATTTGAATTAATGAAAGCAGGTGCATTAGATGTTTTTCCGAAACCCATTGGCGGGTTGGCGTCTGATTACGATCGCCTGGGGAATGAATTAATCGCTAAAGTTAAAGTGTTGTCGGGAGTTAAAGTATTTACGCGACATCAAAGGCTTGGAGGAATCGAAACAGCCGAGGGTCGCCCAAGCAAAAAAAATTATCAATTACCAATTCATAATTACCAATTATCTAGCAAAAATCTCAATTCTCAAACTATTAAGTTATTGGCTGTTGGCGCGTCTACAGGCGGGCCGCAAGCGCTACACTCGATTATTTCTAAGTTTCCGGCTAATTTGCCAGTACCGGTGATTTGCATCCAGCATATCAGTGAAGGATTTTTGCAAGGATTGGTTGACTGGTTGGGTTTTGAATCTAAACTGCCGGTGAAAATAGCGGGTTTTGGGGAATTTCCACAAGCTGGGATTGTTTATTTCCCGCCAGAAAAACGTCATTTAGAATTGGATGCTCAAGGGCGTTTTATTTATTCTGAAGCTGCTCGTGAAGCGGGACATTGCCCCTCTGTAACGGTAACATTTAAGTCAGTTGCTAGTTTTTATGGTCGCGGGGCTGCGGGAGTGTTGCTAACAGGAATGGGGCGAGATGGTGCTGAGGGTATGTTGGCGATCGCCCAAGCCGGCGGTTTGACTATTGCTCAAAATGAGGCTAGTTGTGTTGTGTTTGGAATGCCAAAAGAGGCGATCGCCCTCGGTGCGGCCCAGCACGTTTTACCCGTCAGTGCGATCGCTCCTTTACTGTTGGCGAAATTAAAAGTTTAGGACAAGCGGGAGAATATAGCAGATCGGACGTAAGGTTGAAACCGCTTCTATATAAACGATGTCCGCCGGACGCCGACTGAATAGAATAACATAAAACGTAATTTAAACGGTCTGAGCTTCAACCCGCGGAGGCGGGTTTTGCTGGTATAGACGCGGTTTCAACCGCGCCCGTCTTCTTTTATGATTTGATATTGATAAACTTACCAATTACTTCGCGCAACTTGTCAGCATCAAAGGGCTTAGTTAAATACTCGGTTGCTCCTGCCAAACGCCCCTGTACTTTATCAAATGCTCCATCTCTGGCTGTCAGCATCACGATCGGCAAATTCTGAAACTGAGGCAAGCTTCGCACCGTGCGGCAGAGCTCCAATCCGTCAATCCCAGGCATCGAAACATCGAGCAACAAAACCGAAATTTGTTCGTGATAAATTGTTGACAAAGCATCAACTGCATTGTCTGTCACGAGAACTCGAAACTCTTTGCTTAAGGCTTGTTTGACCAGTCCTTGCATGACGACGCTATCATCAACTGCCAAAATAGTTGGTACTTGACTGCTAGTTGCAGACATATTCTTCTCCCGGTTTATTTATAGTTCTTGAAAATAGAAAACATAATTCCCGCCGTCAGTCGATTGTAGATTGTAGATTGTAGATTGACTGTTCCAGATGAATCTGGGAGCTTGAACTTGAGTCTAAAATTGCGATCTCGACCCTCAAAATTGTCGGCAAGCAAGTATCGGTTTTTGGGTGGGTCATTTTTCAAGAGTGCCTTCGGATAAATAGTGCCCAACTCCGTTGGAGCATTAGCAGAAACTTCACCCCTGTTTTTTTGACCTCAAACTCGAAAAAACAGATTGCCCGAGGGGTCGATCGGCGATGACAACAGTTGCAAAATCTGCATCTCAACCGTCAAACCCTTGATGGTGGAGTTTGAACAACTATTGTTACAAAGTTTAACATTTTCGGTGTTTGTGTAGTCGCTCTCCTAACTTTTGTTGAGTTGCCTGTGCAACAGCCCGGTAAACCGTACTGGTATTGTGGCACAAACCAATTATTTTAATCTACCAGCAAGCCTGCTACCCACGATTAGATCTGTCTGTTAAAATACTATTAAACTTATTAAGAAATTCTCTGTAAGCTATCCGCCATAGATTTTTGAAGGGTGCTTCGTCCCCACGGAGGCTCTTAGATTCACCCAGCCTCTGGCACATCAAAAGCATAGTCAACTCGAAGTATAATTTCTAGAGTATTAGATCTGCGGTGCTCTAACTCCCATAAATCAAAAGTTTCCATGTCAGTCAAGAGGTTGGTCTGAGTTTGGTGCCAGCAGCCTGTGTTCGACTTGCGATCGCAGTCTCCCGGGACAAAATTCATGGCTCGTTTTTCTCCTCGGCCAGTATTGATTAGGGCGGTTGCCAGCAACTAGATGGGCACTTATACATGATGAAAGCACCCTTGCCTCTTGGTAAAACAGTGTTCGATCTCGATCGCACCGACTTGTATCAACTTCTGGGTTCCGATCCAGAGGCTTGCTTTGACGATTTGGTAGGCTTGGCCGCCAGGATGAGCGGAACTCCTATTGCTTTTTTGAGTTTGATTGATGCCTCCGGCCACTGGTTGAAGTCGCAGCTAGGTATCGATCGAACTTTGGCACACCGTTACCTGAATTTTTGCGATCGCTGCTATATCGACCAAACTCCCGCACAGTTGGGCGCGAGTTCCAACTCTAACTCGGAATTTGACCGGGACATTCCCCTACAAAAACCTGCGGTTGCGGCGGCAGATGCGATCGCACCCTTTGCAAATTCCTGCAATAAACCGCCTGCCATCATTGTCCGAGACGCTTCCACAGACGTGCGATTTGCCCAGCATCCGCTAATTGTTTCTTACCCCTTCATCAAATTTTACGCTAGCATCCCAGTCGTCACCTCAGATGGGCAGATGCTGGGCGCGATCTGTGTCATGGATTTCGTACCTAAAGGCTTGACAAAAAATACGATTGATGGTATTGAGATTTTAACTCGGCAAGTTGCGAGTTTGGTGGAGCTGCGGTGGCAATTAGTCAAAGCCAAGAAAGAGGTGGCAGAGGTAGAAGATATCGCTTCACAGGGCCAGCAAATCTCGGAGTTAGCTCGATCGAACCAGGAGTTTTTCTGGGCAGTACAGACTTCAGAGAAGGACACAAGAATATTCCCAACAAAAAAGCTGCCGGTGCTCGAAACAGGCAAATCTCAGGATTTGCGGGAAACTTCAGCGGGCATGAGGCGCGATCGCGATCCCAAACAAATTCCCGAAATAGTGACAGAGGGGCAATCAATGGCAGACTTGCTACAGGAGCGATCGCGCTTGGCAATGCTGCAAGCTAAAGTTGGTGCAGCTCTCGGACAAGGCGGGACAATACCGGCCACCCTCAACCGCTGCACCGACGCAATGGTAGACCATCTCGACGCCACAGCAGCCAGCATCTGGACGTTCAACCCGCAGATAGAGCGGTTAGAATTGCAGGCCGATTCAGGAGTCAGCAGCCAAGATTGGGAACGGCTAATAGAAGATTGGCTGCGAGAAGAAACGGGAAAACTCGAAACGGCTCCTCTGTGCTTGCTGTCGAACCCGTCCCTCTGCGCCATTGCCTATCCCCTGATTGTGGAGGAACGACTGGTGGGAGTGATGGCTGTATGCAGCAGCGCTGCTGCCACGGAGGGGGCGCTAGAAGTTCTGGGGTGGATGGCTAATGCCATTGGCGTGGCGATCGATCGTGTCAAGGCCCGAGAAGAATTGTTGAGCCGCCGGGAAAGTCTGCTGTTTGGCCTCGCCAGTCAGATGCGGAATTCTCTAGACCTCGACAAAATTTTAGATACGGCTGTTAATGAAATTCACAGCTTGTTGCAGGTTGACCAGTGCTACTTTTTGTGGTATTCAGTATCGCGGCAGGGGCAGCCGAGTTTTGCGATTACCCACGAGGCGGCAAATCCTGAACTCACAGATCTGCTCGCAGAATATCCGATCGCACAAGTAACGCTACTAGCCGAGAAAATTCGCGATCGCCAAACGCTCCGCATCGGCGACACTGCCACAGCAGCCTGCATAGATTCCGCCACGCGAGCTTTTTTAAGGGGTGTCGGGATCGTTTCTAAGCTGCTGCTGCCGCTCAAGACTCACTCCGGTCAAATGGGGGCGATAGTTTGCAATCATTACAGCAGCCGTTCCTGGGCGGCAAGCGAGGTAGAATTGCTGCAAGCGGTGGTGGATCAACTGGCGATCGCGATCGACCAAGCCGAACTTTACGCCCAAACTCGGGCGGCAGCCTTAGCAGCTCAAACTCAAGCCCGACAACTGACTGAAACTTTGCAGAGTTTGCAGCAAAAAGAAGCTCAGCTCATTCAAAACGAAAAAATGTCCTCTCTCGGTCAAATGGTTGCCGGCGTCGCCCACGAAATTAACAATCCGGTTAATTTTATTTACGGCAACTTGACTTATTGCGAGCAGTACATGAAAGATCTGCTGGATTTGCTGCGCTTGTATCAAAAGCACTACCCCGAACCTTGCGAGGAAATTCTCGACAAAAGCGAAGAAATCGATGTGGATTTCGTAGTGCCAGATTTGCTGAAAATTCTTTCTTCGATGGAGATGGGAGCCGAACGCATCCGGCAAATTGTCCTTTCCCTGCGGAACTTCGCGCGGCACGACGAAGCCGAGAAGAAACCTGTGGACATTCACGAAGGGATTGACAGCACGCTGCTGATTTTGCAGAGCCGCTTGAAGTCAAACGGGCCAATACCGGGAATTAAGGTAATTAAAGACTACGGCGACTTGCCGAAGGTAGAATGCTATCCCGGACAGCTCAACCAAGTATTTATGAATATTTTGGGAAATGCGATCGACTCCTTGGAAAATCAGCCCGCACCCAAGACGATCGAAATCTCGACGGCGGTGGTGTCCCAAGACTCGGATCGAGGTGAGTCACGAAAGTCGATCGGTCAACTTGTGCTGATTCGGATTCGGGACAGCGGGCCGGGATTGACCCAAAAAGCTAAATTGTGCTTGTTTGACCCTTTCTTTACCACTAAACCAGTGGGCAAAGGCACGGGACTCGGCTTGTCCATTAGCTACCAGATTGTGGTGGAAAAACACGGCGGCAGTTTGAAGTGTATCTCAGAACCCGGACAGGGAGCGGAGTTCTGGATTGAGATCCCGCTGTCTCGCCCCGCTGCTGTCAAAGAATAAACTGGCGGGCGATCGGTTTGGCAAACATTTTTTAAACTTTATTGTGAAAGTGCTTGACAGATTCTGGTGTTTGAGTGTTAATATGATAAAGGTTAAGACGTTGGGGCGTCGCCAAGTGGTAAGGCAGCTGGTTTTGGTCCAGCCATTCAGAGGTTCGAATCCTTTCGCCCCAGTTAAATAGTTTTTAATGTTTTCGATGAAAGGGCGGTTGAAACCGCATCTACACAGGCAAAACCCGCCTCCGCGGGTTGAAGAGTGGGTCGTTAAAATTACCTTATCCTCTCTTAGTCCACAGAGGCGGACATAGTTTGTATAGACGCGGTTTCAACCGTACATGCGCTCTGCTAATTGCTGGGCCCGCGAGCATTTAATCGATCGAATACGTATCGAGAAATTGCCGGAAATGCTGTTTCGTCCTTGGTATAAGCCACATCGTCTGCGAAAACGACCAAGATGTAAATCGCGCGATCGTCTAAAGTTCTGACAAAAGCCGCTTCGCTGCGGGATTTGGAAGTATAGCCAACTTTGGAACCAAAATAAATATTAGTTGGTAAAGACTCGCCGAGAAATCCTTTTATTGAGTTGCTAGGGTCATTTTTCCAGGCTTTAGGGTCTAAATCTCTCGTCAGCAAGTAAGCCATTTTGCGGCTGGCGAGACTAGAAACAGCTTGCCTAGTATAGATTTCATATATTAATCTGCCGGCTTGGTCAGTAGTTGCTTGATTGCGAATCGGCACAGAATCATCGCCCCGCAATTGCAAATCGCGACCGACTGGGCCTTCTTGCCTTAAATAGTATATGGGATAATTTTTGGTGCTTATACGAATATCATTGTAGCCTGCTGACTGGAAAAACGTGTTAATTTGCGTGCGCTTTTGCAGCCATGTTTGCAACTCTTCTCCTCCGAGCCGTCCGCCGGATTTTGTATCGGTGATTTTATCTAAAATCCTGCTAGCAGCATCGTTGTTGGAGATGCGAATCATTTGTTCTAAGTCGTTTTTAAATGCAGATTCTCTTTCCGTAATCATGCCTTTTTCTATAGCTGAGTAAAAGGCTGCCATCCAAAATAACTTGGCAACGCTAGCAGGAAATCTGAGAGTTTGATTTTGATATCCGGCGAAGGTGTGATTTTTGGGATTGCTGACATCAAACAAGCTAATTGATAGCTTATCTGCTGGTAATCCTTGGCTGGTGGCAATGTTCACAGCTTCATCAACAATCCCTTGCAATTCTTGAGAATAAACTGGATTGGGAGGTGTTTTGATGTTGTAGGTGAAGGTAGGATCGCTTTTACTATCGACTACATTTTGGGATGTTGGAATTGTCGGTGGCGAGATAGCTTCTTGAGACAATATGACGGGTGGCTCTGGGGCGCGGCGAGTTCTGAAGGGCATTGTTAGGAGCCAAAAAAACGCGATCGCCCCCGCAATTAAACACAAAATGTTGCGGTATTTGAGCCGAGACAATTTTGCCCTCAGTCGCCGGCGAGATGGCGCTGGACGATCGGTGATGAGGCGTCGGGGTTCAACTGGACGATCGCCGCTGATTTGCCGTCGAGGTTGGACTGGACGATCGCTAATTTGCCGTCGTGGCTCAACTGGACGATCGCTGATTTGCCGTCGTGGCGCGACTGGACGATCGCTAATTTGGCGTCGGGGCGCGACTGGACGATCTGTGATGACGCGTCGGGGCGCGACTGTACGATCGGTGATGAGGCGTTGGAGCCAGATTGAGATTTGGAGCCAGATTGGGCGTTGGAGCAAGATGAGGCGTTGGAGCCAGATTGAGATTTGGAGCCAGATGAGTCGTTGGAGCGAGATGAGGCGTTGGAGCCAGATTGGACGATCGCCGATCGGGCGTCGGGATTGGATAGGACGTTGGGGTTTGACTGGGCGATCGCTGCTTGCGCGTCGGGATTGGACTTGAGGCTCGCTGCTTGGGCGTCGGGGCTGGATGGGGCGTTGGGGCCCGATTGGGCTGCGTCGGCGGTCTACTTGCATTACAGTGTTTTGGTATCAAACTCGCAGGATCAGTTTATCAGGACATCGGGGTTTAAAACCCCGTCCTAAAAGGACGGCTTTAATTGTAAATCTTTGTTGCAACACCAGTCAGTTTTGTGCTAGGAGGTCTAGCATAAGAAAGGAGGTAAATGCTATGCTAGTTTTTGAGTTTAAAGCCTACGGAAATAAGAGTCAGTTTGCCGCAGTAGATGAAGCAATTCGTACAGCTCAATTTGTCCGAAATAGTTGTTTGCGCTATTGGATGGACAACCGGAAAATAGATAAGTACGACTTAAATAAATACTGTGCGGTACTGGCGCATGAATTTCCGTTTGCCGACGAACTTAACTCTCAAGCTAGACAAGCTAGCGCCGAACGAGCCTGGTCTGCTATCTCCCGATTTTACGAAAACTGTAAGAAAGGAATTCCTGGTAAAAAAGGATATCCAAAATTCCAGAAAGATTGTCGCTCAGTTGAGTATAAGTCAACTGGATGGAAACTGGCAGAAGATCGAAAGTCAATCAAGTTTACCGACAAAAAGGGAATTGGCAAGCTTAAACTAAAAGGAACGCGCGACTTACATTTCTACTCCTTCAACCAAATCAAACGGGTGAGATTGGTGAAACGGGATTCGGGCGTATACGTTCAATTCTGTATTGATGTTAACCGAAAAGAAAACATAGAACCCTCTGGAAATACCATTGGGTTAGACGTAGGACTAAAGGAATATTACACCGATTCCAACGGAGTGATGATTGAAAATCCGAGATTTCTCCGCAAAGGCGAAAAAGTCCTCAAGCGTTGTCAACGTCGTGTTTCCCGAAAAGTTAAGAGTTCAAAGAATCGAGGCAAAGCTAGACAGATTTTAGGAAAACGCCACCTCAAAATAAGTAGGCAGCGCAAAGACCATGCAATCAAACTTGCGCGGTGCGTAGTTCAGTCAAACGACTTGATAGCCTATGAAGATTTGAGGATTAAAAATATGGTGAAAAATCACTGTTTGGCTAAGTCTATTAACGATGCTTCTTGGTATCAGTTCCGGATCTGGCTTGAATATTTTGCCAAAGTATTTGGGAAAGTAACGGTTGCGGTAAATCCGCAGTATACTAGCCAAGAATGCTCTAGCTGCGGTGCAATTGTCAAGAAAACGCTATCTACTAGAACACACGTTTGTCAGTGTGGTTGTACGCTCGATAGAGATTTCAATGCAGCTAGAAATATCCTCAGGAGAGGATTAGGTACGGTAGGGCATACCGGAACCTTTGCATTAGATGCAAGCAACGCTTTGGGAGATGAGTCCTCTACTTTAACTGGAGAAATCCTGTTTAAGTAAGTCATGTCGTAGATCAAAGAATCCCGCGGTACGGCCGGGGAGTGTCAAAATAGGGCGGTGTCTAATAGAATTTTAGATTTTAGATTTTAAATTTTAGATGTGGAATAACTGATTGTATAAGGGTTTGGAACTTGCCAACAGTTGCATTATTTTTTGAAACGGGTCTACACTTTCGTCAATTTAATCTACCTGCTAGGCTGATTAAGAGTTCGAGTAATCGTAAAGATTTCAGGATAGCACTGAGTTGAAGCAAAATCCTTGGGAAAACATGAGAAATTTTTGGAGTCTGGCTGTTTTGGGATTTGCGATCGCCTGGGTGAATAATTATTTGATACCTGATGTTTGGGCATTGCAGTCTCAACCTGCTGTCGCTGTTGTCGATCGACAAACAGAAGCACGCGGCGCGGATGTAGCGGCTGAGTCGATCGCAGACAGCGAAAATCGGGAACCCAAAAATAAGCAAAGTGTTTCTAGTTTGCTCAGTCTGTTTCGGGACTTGAACAACTTACCTGAAATTCCGTATTCCCAATGGCTAGAAGTGCTGGCGAGACGACCAGACTCAGAGAATACTGCGACAGAAACCGCGATACTACCCGAAGACATAGCACGTTTTGAAAAGATTGTACAGTATGCCAAACAGGAAAATTTGCCCGATCGCCCGATCGGACAAATCATCCAGGCGATCGGCGATAACTTCCAAGGATTGCCCTACGTCGAGGGTTTGCTGGACAAATCCGGCGAAGAAAAGTTGATCGTAACGTTGAATAAATTTGATTGCGTTTTGTTTGTAGAGACGGTTTTGGCTATTTCCCGAGGCGTAGCAGTAAAAGATTACGAATATCAAAATTTTGTAAATCGCATAGAAGAACAACGGTATTTAAACGGTAAAATGAACGGCTATTGCAGCCGGCTGCACTATTTTTCAGAATGGATTAAAGACAATCAAAAACGGCAAACCGTAGAAAACATTACCGCTCAATTGGGCGGAGTGCCGATGAATAAAACACTAAATTTCATGAGCCAGCACCGCAGCAGTTACCCGCAAATGGTAAAAGATGAAGCAACTTATCAGTGCATAGTCAGCCAAGAAGCAGAATTAGCCAAAACTACGGTTAATTACATCCCGACAAATCGGATCAAAAGTGTTTATTCCCAGTTAAAGCCTGGGGATATTGTGGCGGTAGCCACGGATGTTAAAGGATTGGATGTCACCCACACAGGTTTTGTGTACAGGAATGCAGACGGGAATCTCGGCTTAATTCACGCTTCGCCGGCTGGGGCTGTGACAGTTGCTTACGACTTGCAGAGATATATTAGCAGAGTCGAAAGTGCGATCGGCATTGTAGTTGCTAGAGCAAAAACACCTAATCCAATTCGTTCGTAGTGAGGACTTCAGTCCGCATTCATGAAGGACTGAAGTCCTCACTACAAACCATATCGAAGTTTGACAAAAAATCAAATTATCTAAATTTCCGCTTCAGCCCTACCACCAAAACCCACCCCAAAGTACATCCCAAAATATAGCCAATAAAATCCTCCCACGAAAAGCCACTACCCAGAAACAAACGCCCAAATAATGTAGCGCGAATAGCTTGCAAAAAAGGAGGTTTCCACAGTTGGTTAAATTCAATGAGACAGTTAAAAATAAAAACTCCCCAGGCAATTTTAGTCGGAGAAACTTGGGGAAACATGAAAACAATTAGCAGAATCAAGAAAATTTGGTAGAGAAAATCACCAAAATAATCATTAAAAAACTCTCGCCCCGGCCCGGAATAGAATTCGCTGCTTAAACCGACAATCAAAATAGGGATGATAGTCAATAAAAGAGCAACTCGATAGTTAAAAAAGCGATGCGCGCGATTAAAAGGTGATGCCATTTTAGGTATTAATAGTAGGGTGCGTCAGTTGGCACAATTTTAGATACCCATTGAAAATCTCTGTGCCGATCCACCGTACAACTATTGACTACTCGCCAAGAATCGAACATAATATTATTCATCAAATCAGTTATTATTGAACAAGTTCGCTGCGAGATACCTTACTACTTCTAGCAGGATTTGGCGTTAATTCCGGTGGCGAAACTTGAACGCTTCCCCATTCAGTCAAAAAGCTTTTCAACAAAACCTCTTGCTGAGTGCGAAATGCCTCGACATTTGCCCCTCGATTCATAATCACAAACCACACGGTTTCTTGTTTTTGAGTTGGTAGCGCTCCGCCCAAAGCGCTAACATTATCCAATGTGCCAGATTTGACTACTGCTAACTTTGGTAGCGCCCGTTCTGATAGTATTCCTTTATCTTTGCCAACTACTGTTAAGACATCAGCAACTGTCATGCTGTAAGGTTGCAGGTAGCGTTCTAAAGCTATAAATAACCCGCACGCAGCCCTAGGAGAAATGCGATTGTCGTCGCTCAATCCGGAACCGTTGACGAGTTGAATTTCTGCGGGAGGAACTCCAGTTGCTGCTGCTGCTTTTTGCGCGACTGTTTTGGCGCCACCAACAGTATCAGCTAGCATATCTGCCATGAGATTGTTGCTGTACTGATTCATTTTTTTGATAAGTTCGGCGAGGGGTAAAGAATAATGTTTGGCTAAGGGTACGGCGCTGGGACGTGCTGGCAAAACTTTGACAGTACCATCAATTACTATTTGGGGTTTCGGTGTATTGGGAGGAAGTGTTTGATACTGGGCTGCGGCTTCGCCCGGCCAGATTTCACTGTTCAATGCTTGTTTGAGCAATTCTCCTGATTTAAGGGGATTTAATTCAAAGTTCATGTAAAATTTACCGACAATAATTAAAGTGCCAGTGACTCGTTTGATGCCTTTTTTATTTAAGATGTTACCGAGGGCGATCGCCTCTTCCCACACAAACAACGGATCTTCGCTGCCCTCAATCACTAAATCGCCTTTTAATACACCGTCTTTGATGGTGCCGTTGGTACTAATTTCGGTGATAAATTGATGTTCCGGCCCGAATTGTTGCAGCGCTACCAGAGATGTTGCTACTTTGGTAATGGAAGCGGCTGACAGAGGAACTGTACCTTGATGATTGGCGAGTAATGTATTGCCCGATTGCATCCAGATGCCTTGGTCTTCTTTGGCAGAACCTTGGGCCGTCAATGCGTTGAGATATTGCTGGATTTTGGTATTTGTGGCGGTTTCGGGATTGTTGAGAGAAACTGTTAACGGCTGATTGGGTTTAACTGGCGGCGGGGAAGATTCGGCTACAGGAGAGGGAGTTGCAAGTTGGGGTGATTCGGTAGCGGCGCATCCGGCGATCATTGTGAGAAGGGCGATCGAGCTTACAGCACTCAAGTAGCGGTTTTTCAGCATTACCTTAATCTTTTCCATCAAATTTACCATCATCTTTCGGCATACCCGATGGAAAGTTTAGCATTAGTCCGCGCGTCTTCCTTCTGGGATCTTTCTTCGCGAACTTAGCGTCTTCTTGCTTTCTTTAAATATAGATATCTTGGAAATGCTTCGGGATTTGATCTTCAGCGCCTGGGGTTCTCACCCCAGGCCGATCGCAATCGCAAATTCTCGGTAAACTGGTTTATCCAGCCATACTGCCCATACTCCCCATACTCAGGGGCACCATTTCGCCGTGCATCGTCAGGCCTAATAACATCGGCTCATTAACTCGAATCAACTCTCCTGTAAGGGCGCAGCGTTCCTCCTGCTGTGCTGTGGCGTTAATGCTGGCTCGAATATCCGATCGACAAAACATCTGACGATACTCTCCAGACTTCTGCTGGACGTAATTCCAGAGCAAATCTCGAATCAAAGCTTGATAGCCTTGATTGCCAGCGAGCTCTTTGAGTCTCTCCTTGAGCTCTCTTTCCAATCGAATGCTGGTGACTTCCATTTCGGTGGTTGAGGTTCTAGGTAGGGTATGCATAATTTTTCTCCGTGACGGGTGGACATATCTGTAATATCAGTGTAGTATGTTTAAAGCTAGATTTAAAGGTCTCAGATCACTTTCTGCCTACTGTGAAATTTTTCCCCACCTACTCTACTTATCAACTCAAGTGCGATCGCCCCAGGGGTCGCGCTGAGTCCTCACGGCAAGTCTTTATGACAGGTTTGCTAACCCCTACAGCGACCTCGTGGGCTGGGACAAGCCCAATTAAACCCGGTTATAGTGGATTAGGACTAATTTCAGAAATTAATTACAACGAGGTAGACCGGGACGGTCTGGGAGTGGCACGGCCACACCATAAAGATAGGCGAAGCGGGAGGTACAGCTAACGACTGTACCAACATAAGATGAAAATTTGCATGAAAGCAGTTTTTCTAGCCCCCGCTTCACTCGTAAGAGAAGCGGGGGCATTTGATTGGAGATTGGAGCAATTTGGCAAGGCTTGGGGAACTCGCAAAAACTAGATGTAGCCAATGCTGGGAAGCATTCCAAATCTAAAATCTCAAATCTAAAATCTCAAATCTAAAATCCAAATGAGGAGGAGCAAGCCGTGACCGTAGTAACTGATGTATTGAGGCAATCTGTTGTGGTATTTTCTCAAAATTACCTACCGATGAGCCGTGTCAACATCAAACGGGCGATCGTACTTTTGGTAACAGGCAAGGCTGAACCTCTGGATTTTAGCATCGGCAATGGCTATCTAGTGCGATCGCCCAGCACCAGCATCCACGTACCCGAACAAATCCGCTTGACTTTTGGCAACAGGGAACGGCTGTGGAAAGTGCCGCCGGTCAATCGGCGAGAAGTTCTGCGCCGAGATGCCCATGCTTGCCAATACTGTGGCAACAACCGGCATTTGACGCTGGATCACGTGATGCCCCGATCGAAGGGCGGGACGCATACTTGGGACAACGTGGTGACTGCTTGCGAACGGTGCAACTCTCGCAAGGGCGACAGAACTCCCATAGAAGCTGGAATGTCTCTGCGAACCAAGCCGAAGGCTCCCATTCACCCCACTGTTGCTTTTGCCGAAATGTTTTGGCACGAATACCAAATTGGGGAATAGGGAATGGGGCATGGGGAATGGGGCATGGGGAATAGGGCATGGGGCATGGGGCATGGGTAATAGTTAGTGGTTTTTCTAATAACCAATTCCCTATTTGACCAATTCCCAATTCCCAATTCCCAATTCCCAATTCCCAATTCCCAATTCCCAATTCCCAATTCCCTATTTGACCAATTCCCAATGCCCAATTCCCAATTCCCAATTTTCAATTTTCAATTCCAAATTTAAGGCTGTCAATATGCTGAAGTTGACTTACACTGAAACGGGCTTTAACCTAGAGCGTTTGGCTCAATCTCCCGAACAGTTAGTGGCGCTGCGAGTTGTGCTGGCTATGCGAGTTGGTCAAAGCATCAGCGTCGAACCGAGCACTGCGGCATTTTTGCTGCCCGCGAATTTGCCGGCGCTTTCTCTGTTGGAATCTGAGGCCCGCCGAGATGATACCGATTCGATCGCTCTTTGTGTTGCTGATGCTGATTTTGTCGAAGTGACCCTGCGCGGTACGTGGATTGGAGGGGCATCTGAAGGCGCTGATGGGGTGTTTGCGACGGTTTTGAGCGATCGGGCGGAGCGGTTGTTGCTCGGACTCTGGCTCGAAACTCAGGCTGCTGCCGAGGTTGTCGGGGAAGTCGGCGATTAAGATCCGATCGAGAAAGTTCGGCAGGGAGCATCTCGGCGCCAGCTTTGATAGCAGTGCGAGCGTCCCCGCTCGCGAGTGATAAAATACGCGAGCGGGGACGCTCGCACTGCTGTAAAAAAAATGCTTTTTGCAATCAGATGCTTTCTCCATCCCCCACTCTCGTTAAGGCGTGTAAATGATGTTGAAGTAAATGCCATTATCTTGCAGGTTGTTGCCTTTATCGGTAATTCTCACCAAAGGAAAAGCATAATCTACACGCAAGTTCACCCGCCGTATCGGTTCCCAGATTACCCCCAAACCCATACCTGCTAAAAATGTCTGATTGGTTAATTTATTAGGATTATTGGGAGCGTTCCACACCGTACCCGCATCCAAAAAAGGAGCTAATTGAAGTTTGGGATTTCCCGAAGCATCCCGCTGCAAAGTAATCCGATCCTCGATCGACAGTCGGAAGCCGTTATCGCCAGAACGCACATTTTGGCGGTAGCCGCGCAGAGATTGCCCGCCGCCAATTACAAATTGCTGCGAAGGTAACAAACTATTAGCAGAAAGTTGTAAGTCTGACTGCAAAATTAATAAATGTTTATCATTTAATCGCTGTACTCGCTGCACTTGACCCAGCCAACTCAAAAATTGTCCGTCAGGGACAGAACCTTCATTTTGAGTAGCATCAAACAAGCTTGTGCCGATCGTAAATTGCGATCGCAAAGCCCAAGCACCCTGGGGATCCCGCCGAATGTAGTCCTGTCCCAGCTTGATCGCAGTCGTAGTCGTGACACCATTGGAGTCAGGGCCCGAGCCAAATGGAGTCGGTACACCGGCGACAAAAGTTCTGCCTTTCTGATAAGTAAGACCGGCAGATAAGGCAAATTCTTCGATCGGCGTTCTCCGCAGCGGCTGGCGGTAACTAACTTCAAATAAATGCGATTTTCCCGAAATGTCAAAAGCATCAAAAGGTTCTTGTACTATACTGTTGCGGTTCGGCGCTGCCCTCAATTGCAACGTGCCGTTCATCGCATTTAGCGGCAAGCGATAGCTGAAATCGAAGACATCTGAATCGCCGAGCGATCGATAATAAGCACCCGCAAGTTCATCGCCATTTCCTGTGAGATTGCGGTGCCGCAAACTAACACCCAATCTTTCAGAACCGACGCTGGGAGGCGAATAATTGTCAATGCTGAAACTAGATTGAAATGGATTAGCTTCCGTAACTCTGACGATCAGAATGCTCTCTCCTTCATTATCCCCAGCCCGCAGGCTGGCTTCAACATTGTCAAATAAAGGATCGACTCGCAGCAGCCGGAGTTGGTTTTCTAATGAAGCTGTACTTAAAGGCATTCGGGCACCGAGTCGAATCCGGCTGCGGATGTAACTTGGATGCAATCTTTTAGCTCCTTCTACCTCAATTCGAGTCAGCTTGCCTTCGATAACTTGAATTTTGACTACTCCTGCGGTGATAGTTTGGGGCGGCAAGACGGCTCTCGAAGTGATGTAGCCGCGATTGAGGTAAATTTCGGTAATTTTGTCGGCGATTTGTTTGAGCTGTTCTAGCGTGGTAGAACGGCCCTCTAACGGCTTGACTAAGGCATTAATTTCGTCTTGGCTTAAAATTGTGCTGCCAACTACTTGAATTTTCTCCACCTGAATTACCTGATTCGGCAGCGGCAGGGGAACTGGGGACGGGCGCTCCGGTGCAACTGGTTGCGGTATTTGAGGAGGTTCTGGGGAAGGCTGCGGGGCCGGTTGCAAAAATCGATCGCGATTTGGATCTGGCTGAGTCGGTGGCGGGGGCAGGTTTGGAGGGGTATTTTGTGGGTTTTGGGCTAAAACATTGCTATGTAGCTGGTTAGGGAATATCGGTTCGCTGTCAACTAGATTTTGTGCTTCGGGTTCCGGGTGGGCATCACAACCAGTTTCATTAATTGTGGAACAGCGATCGGCCTGGTTGTCAAGAGGGTTGTTTTCGGCAAAATCCGGCAGTTGATTGAAGTTAGTTGCAGTTTCATCCTGCTTGATTTCGAGTTTTTGCAGTGCTAATACTCCGTTGGCCGGATCTGCTAAGTTGTCAGCGGCGGCGGGCAACTGAGAAATATCGTCCGTTTGGGATATAGCTTGATGGGCATCAAAGCAAGCAATGGGGAGCGCAGTTAGAAGTGAAATCCCCAACCGAAATATTGCAATATTTGCTCTCGGGCGCATAATTAATATTTTTGTAAAATAATTTTGCTTGCTGCTTGACTATGCAAGTTTACCATTTAGTATTGGGCGCAATTTGAACATAAAATTTTCAATAGTCCGGCTTTCCAGAGACAAGGGGACTGGGAGCATCTCAATTTTGCTATCGAAGTCGATCGATCTTTTAGATTTTAGATTTTAGATTTTAGATTTGGGGGATTGGGGGATTTAGTCGCGAGGATCGGGACTCTAGTAGCATCTGAAGTGCAGTCGCTTCAATAAAAATGCCCAGTTGCAACCTCCCAGATCCTCCTAGCGAATCCTTATGCTGGTCAGCGCAAAAATTTTAATTTATTGAGGACGATCGACCAAAAAACCCGAGACAGGCAAAAATCATCTGTGGCGCTGCCAAATACCGCGCGCGATCGCCACGGGTTTTTGGTACTTGCTGCACAAGTCGAATTATTTTTTGGCGATGGGTGTTAACTGACTGGGGATTAATGGTTCTCGGGCAATTTTGCCGAGTTCGACTGCACTCAACACTTCTGACCACTCGAACGCTAAACTGGCATCGCTGGGAGACTCCACGCGCAATTGAGCTAGAGCTGCCAGGTACTCGTACCAGAGACCTTGTTTGCCGAAGATGCTCAGCTTGGCGCGACCCTCGGGCGATCGATCCAACTCTGTTTTCAAGGTTGGGGCCACTGCGATGCGGTTTATCCACCCCGAAACGAGAACCTCATCTCTATAGTTTTTTGGGTTGCATTTGATAGTAAAGTACCATTGATAGTTTTTGCCAACTTCCAGGGCTGGCGAGTTGCCGTCGGAGCCGAGGTTGATGCTAACGATACCAGGACGGCTCGTTACCATCCGAAAACTTTTTTTGTATACCGTTTTGTCGCTTTCGTCTGCTAACTCAAACTGAACTGTTTTGTCGATGGCTACGGGAACGTAGTAGAAAAATGTCGGCTTTGCTGATATTGTTTGCCCCATAGTTGATTGGGGAATCAAGGCAGTTAAGGCATTTGTGGCAGTGCATTCTAAGCCGCGGGTTCCTCCCCCTTCCCGTCTTCCGGGTACTCCCTGCTCCGGCGGTTGAAAGTTATTCCACGTGCCTCCCAATTGCTGGTTGTTCGGTCTGCTTCCAGTTAGTTCCGGGGGTTGAACTGTTTGCCAGTTGAGTGGTAGCTGCGGTTGTGAGGGGCGGCGGACATTGTTACCGGGGCTGTTGAGAGCAAGAGCTGGTATTAAACTACCAACGGCAACTCCCTCTAGAGACAGAATTAAGGAAAGAGCACCGATGTTTAGAGCAGACTTCCAAGCCATGACGAACCTGCCTTCTAATGAACCTAGGAACTTAAACACACGATTTTATTCTACCCAAGGTTTTGACGGATCTAGTAATCTGTTGTACTTAATTTATATCTTCCAACAGATACGATTAGTTTGGCCCTTCTGAGCAAGATGGAATTCTGTGTCGCGTTTTTCAGTGGTAGCTTGGTAGTTATACTTACTTGCCTGCACGACAGCAGGTTGGGTTGAGCTTGTCAAAGCCAATGTTCAGAAAGACTAATATTCCGGTTTTTTTACTGCGATCGCAGGCTAAAAAGCGTCTTTTCGTAAAAAAACCGGTTGATGCGTCAGTTCAGGATATCAGGAACCTCGGCAATTTTGCTGATGAGCCTAAAGCGATCGGCTACAAGTGAGCAAATTAAGTTTTCTGTACAATACAATAGCGGCAAAAAAATTTAGCATGAATCTCGATTCACCTGTTCTCTCGGACAAACAGCCTTCGGGGCTGCGGATGGTAAGACCGATCGGGGTCTTGGCGCTGCACGGCATTACTTTTTTAGGAAATAGGTTATTCGCGGTCGATCGCACCGAAGGGCTACTATTGGAGATCGATCGAGAAACTGACAACACTACTGTTTTGAATCCTCATCAAACGGCTAAGTTTGCAGGCGCAACCGGGCTGGCGATTTGGGAAGATACTCTCTGGTTTTCGCGAGATGAGGATATTTGTTGCTGTCCGGGCGCAATTCGGGATGGGGCAATCGCTGAACTCAAACCGGAACATTTTGTTTCCCTTTCTTATCCCGCTGACGGGATTGCAGTTTGGAAATCTACGCTGTATGTGACTTGCCAGAGATTGGGCTATATTCTGGTTTTTGATGTAAAAACTGGTCGGGAAATTACTCGGTTTTATGCTCCCGGTATTGGGATAGAAAATATCACTGTCCGGGATGAGGAACTCTGGGTTTGCGACAAGACTGAGCAAACTGTTTACTGTTTGGAACGGGCAACTGGGGAGATTAAATTTAGCGTTTTGACTCCCTTTGAATGGCCTTCGGGTTTGGCTTTTCACAAAGATTCCCAGACGGGCGAAGAGGTTCTGTATGTGGCTTATGCCGGGGATGAACTTTATATTCGGGACGATCCGAATTCGGAAGATCCTTTTCAGTTGACGAAGCGCGATCGCACTTTTGTTCACCCTTTATCTTTTCACTACAATGAAGCCGAACGCTTCGCTCTGTCAAATGGTTTTTTGATGGAAATGTCCTATGTGGAGGAACTTTCTCCCCTGGATGAGGTAGAAATCGATAATTTGGAGTGGCGGATTGCTTTACCTTCGGACACTCACCGACAAAAGGTCAGGAAAATTACGCCGATTGGGATGCCTTTTACTGAGGAAATTCAGGAAGGGGAACGGGTGGCGGTGTTTAAGTTCGATCGCCTCCAGAAGGGGGAACGGCGAGTTTTTGGCTGGAAGGCGTTGTTAGAAGTGCGATCGATTAAGTATCAGTTGTCACCTCGGAATGTAGAAAAGATACCGCAACTATCGCCGGAGTTTGCAGCGAAGTATTTGGTGGACAATGATAATTTGGCGATGGATACGGAGATTGTGCGATCGGCTGCGGTGGCCTCCATTGGCACAGAAACTAATATTCTGAGGAAGTTACTGAGCATTCGCAATTTTGTTTACGACCAACTTTCTTACGGGATTAGACCTCACATTGACACTCCCGATATTGTACTGCGTCGCGGCGTCGGTTCTTGCGGCGAGTATGTGGGGTTGTTGTTGGCTTTGGCAAGGTTGAACGGAATTGCTTGTCGCACAATTGGGCGTTATAAGTGTCCGGCTTTTGCTGACAGAAAAGGTTTGCCGCTGGAACCCGATTTCAATCACGTTTGGCTGGAGTTTTACATTCCAGGTTTTGGCTGGGTGCCGATGGAATCTAATCCTGATGACATTCAAGACAGAGGCCCTTATCCTTTGCGGTTTTTTATGGGTTTAGCTTGGTATCACGTGGAAATTGGCAAGGGAATTCGCTTCCAAAGTCTCACCAGCGGGGGTCTGCCTTTGAAGAAGGAGGATGTTTCCGTGGGAAGTCTGGCCATTAATCATGTCCGGTTTACAATTTTGGAAGAGTTGTTTTAAGGAAGAGTTGACTGTTGACTGTTGACTGTTGACTGTTGACAGTTGGCAGTTGGCAGTTGATAGTTGACAGAGGGAAGACTCGGAGTATCTCACTTTTGTAAAAAAGCAATTTCTTTACAGTGCGAGCGTCCCCGCTCGCGAGTGTTAGATAGATCGTAGATCGCGAGTTCTTGAAGTGGTCGCACTATAAAATCAAAACTGAGATGCTTCCGGGAAGACTTTTCTCATCTCCCCCTCTCGGACTCTCCAAGTCTCCCTCTCACCCAATTCAAAACACGTTCGGTACAATAACCGTTATCAGGTTTGTAGTGAGGACTTTAGTCCGCAGAGTTTGATGAAGATTTCCATTCCTTGCTACAAACTAATTTTATTGGGGTTGTGCGATCGCACATAATCTCAAGTCTAAATCTCAAGTATAAGGCAAGCAGGAGGGGTTGTGGAATTTTCGATTGCTAATTTGCTGGTTTTGGTAGCCTTTGTGCTGTTGCTGACAGTGACTGGCGGGGTCGCTTATTTGACAGCAGTTGAATGGCGCGATCGCAGGCGCTTAGATAACGCCAAGCGTAAAAAATAGTCGCTATTTGCTGTTGACAAATTGCATTTTTCATGATAGTAAACAAGGCAACCCAAATAGGTCGCCTTTAGAGGTTTGTAGTGAGGACTTTAGTCCGCAGAAATTGATGCGGACTGAAGTCCTCACTACAAACCTATTTGATTTAGTAGGATTCACGGGCGGGACACCCGCGCCACAATCAACACACTTGAAGTCATTGGTTATTGGTTGTTGGTTGTTGGTTGTTGGTTATTGGTTATTGGTTATTGGTTGTGCATTTAAATTGTATCTTTAGGGCGGGCAAGATGCCCGCCCCACAAAAGTTTAACTTTATTCGGACGTGCAATTTAAATGCCTCGGAGCTGATTTGTCCTATGTTTCTTGTTAGTTGTTCGTTCTAATAACCAATAACCAGTAACTCATGCCCTATGCCCTATGCCCTATGCCCCATGCCCTATGCCCTATGCCCTATGCCCTAGTCAATTATCCACGCGCGAATCAGTTCGTTTACCTCTTCTGGTACTTCGTCGTGGGGACAGTGACCGGCTTTGATAAAGTGTTCTGTCAACTGCGGATAATGTTCGCGGAATTTGGCGCTTCTGTTGGTAGAATTCATCCACGGATCGCCCTCTCCCCACAGCATTAGCAGCGGGCAATTTAATTGACTCAACAATACGTCGATTTTTTCACCTTGGGGTGTTCGGAAGACGGAGGCGAATACTTTGGGTGCACCCCGATCGCACGAGGGTTGGTAAATTTCTTCTACTAATTGGTCTGTGACGGCGCTTTGGTCGAGATAAACTTTTTGTAGGGTTTTCCGAATTGTCGATCGCCCTCGTACGTATTGGAACAGCAGAAAACTTGCCCAATCTTGCTGGAATAAGGTTTTAGCTACGGTAGATATGGCTTTTTGCAAGGGCGGGGCTTCGGGTGCGGGCTGAGGTTCGCTGAAGGGGCCGGCGCTGTTGATTAAGATGAGTCCGGTGGCTGATTCGGGACGCTGGGCTGCTACGCACAAGGCGGCGTAGCCTCCGAGGGAGTTCCCGGCTAGTACGGCGGGCCGGCCGATGACGTTGGTGATGAAGTCGTGGAGTTGGTCGCGCCAGAGCTCGCCGCTGTACTGGATTTCGGGTTTTGCCGATCGCCCGAATCCGATCAGGTCGATCGCCCACACTTCAAATTCTTTGCTCAGCCCGCTGATATTTTTGCGCCAGTGGTCTGTGGATGCTCCAAAACCGTGAATTAACAGCAGGGGAGGGCGTTCGAGATGTCGATCGCTCGACCGCACATAGTATACTGAATGGCCCCGCCATTGCCAGTATGTGCCTGGAATGGGGGTTGCAGTGATGGCTGGGGTTGTTTGCATAATGTAAAGAAATAAGTATTTACTTTAACTATTGTATCGTGAGGTTCAGATTTATAAAGTTTTGCCAACGCGCTGGGGTTTTGCCAGTAAGGGATACGTCAAGTTGGTCGAGTTGGGCTAGTTCGGGCGATCGCACTCATAATCAATAAGTTTTGTAACAAATATTGATTTGGTAAAGGTCGCAGCAGTCGGATTTTCAGTATTCGATCGGCATTTTGGAAATATATCTGGTTTCGACTGCAACACACCTAGGTAAGATCCTTGCGATCTTTGGTACAAGTAGGAGATCTAGGCGATCGGGCCCAAGCTGTGGTGGTGGGAGTCGATCCCCATTGGCTAGGAGTCAAGGGATCGACTTTTTTGGACGGATTTCCGATCTTTTCAAGGTGGGGATCGTTTGGTAAGCGAGCTGTTGACGGCTTGGGATGCAGCGGGTTCAGCTTCAGTGCCCTAGCAAAAGCCGACCTCAAAAATCAGGATGCGGGTAGAAGTTATAAGTAAAATTACTGGGAGTTCTTGGCAAAAGTTTCTGAGAATCGCAGAATATTTTGTGATGTTCTTTGCTTTTCTTAACGGCTTTGATACTCTAAGATAGAAATAGAGCTGCGCCGCTCAATTAATGAGTATTTTGAATACTAGGGAGCCAACTATGCAGGGTGTGAACTTTATCCACCTGAAAGTTAGGGAGTTTTCTGAGTGATTGCTATCTCACCCCGTCCGGTCGTCGGACGCAATTGGATTACGATTAGCTTCGCTTCTACCCTATACCTTTGTCCTATTTTGGATCTGCTCCTAGCAGAGATTCCGCATCACTGGCAAGCGGAATTACGGTTGGGGCTTCAAGAAGCTTTGGTAAATGCAGCTAAGCATGGAAATAAGTTAGACCCCAGTAAAACTGTTGGAGTCCGTTTTTCGATCGTCCAAAACGAATATTGGTGGGTGATATCAGACGAAGGTTGTGGCTTTAAAGCACCTTGCGGTTGCGACCTTTATACCGATACTTGCGACAGTCTCATAGCAGAGGATGTTGCAGATAATTCTGCATTCCCCCATGTTGAACAAGAATGTGGTAGGGGGCTGTTTATCCTTTACCAAATATTCGATCGGGTTGAGTGGAATTCTCAAGGCACAGAGTTACGGCTGTGCAAAGAACTTCCCAGTCGCTACCGGCTGCCTCGCTTGCGCTAGAACTGATATTTGGCGACGTTTTTCAGATCAGCTCGACCTGCATTTTTTTTCGTTTCCTCGCTGAACCGAGGATGGAGAATTTTGAGTATCAGGCTATTGATAGTAGATGATAATGCAAAATGTGAGTTTTGAGTGAGAAAAGTATAAATCTTTTTTAGCTCGCAATCGCGCTGCTCGATCGAGCAGCGCGATTCTTTGAGTTTTGGACTCTAGTCAAATATTTAACTCAAGAGTCAAAATTATTTGCCGTGAGTCGGGCACGGAGGTGCACAGATCGATCGATCCAGCCATCCTGCTGCTTGGTTTAAGCGCGGCAGAGCTTCTTCGGGCTGATTTTTCAGCAAAAAGACCAAAGCGGCCGCGGCTTGCTCTCCGGCCCGGGCGGAACGGTTGGCTTTGAGGCGGTGCCAATCTCTTTCGGAAATGGCGAGGCGGGCTGCGAGGGCTTGAGCCAGTTCTACTGTGCTCAGCTCGTTGAGGTTGACAGTTTGGGTTGTTTGTGTAGTTTCAAGCATAGATGGCAATTATAGCTATTTGGCTGCGGTTTCTGAATTGAAAAAATATACTGCATATAATAACAAGTTAATTGGGAATTGTTTTTTTAAGTATTGTCGGGTTTGCAGATCGAAATGCCTCAACAGCCGTCAGAGTTAAATCGGGAAGATTCAGAAAATGAGTTTGTGCAGGCGATCGCAGCAGTGGAGCGATCGCTCGCAGCAGTCAAAGAGCGTTACACTCAGATTCAGTGCGATCGCCAGCGCCAAGCCGAACTCGGCAACCGGCGAGAAGATGTCCGCCAGTCTCTGCGCCAAAACCCATTACCGCAACTCAAGAAAGAATTGCGGGAAATTGAGCAAGAATTGGAAACGATCGAGTTAAATTTAGAAAGCAGCCTGTTTTCTTGGGGAAGCATAAAACAACCTTTTTGGCAAGCGGTTCGCTTTGGGGGACTCGGTATTTTGCTCGGTTGGATTTTGAAATCCTATGTCGGTTGAATTATGTTAGGAGTTATGATTTTTTTTACCGCAGAGGGCGCAGAGGGCGCAGAGGAAGAGAAAAGAGAGAATTATGGTGCAAAATATTAAATAAACAGGATTGGATATGACAAATCAACGAATTGCAGCAATTTTGCGCGCCGGCGAACCAGACGAAACTGTAACCATTCAAGGCTGGGTTCGTACTAAACGCGAGTTAAAAGAATTTGCCTTTGTCGAAGTCAACGATGGTTCGGCGATGGCTAACTTGCAAGTAGTCATTAATGCTGATTTGCCCGACTTTGAAAATATACTCAAACAAATCAATACAGGTGCATCTGTAGAAGTTTCAGGAGTGCTGGTGGCATCTCCCGCGAAGGGACAGCGAATTGAGTTGAAAGCTTCACAAGTACAAGTTTACGGCGAAGCAGACCCGCAAACTTATCCGCTCCAGAAAAAGCGCCATTCCTTGGAATTTTTGCGGACAATCGCCCATTTGCGGCCGCGCACAAACACCCACGGCGCTGTTTTTCGAGTCCGCAATGCTTGTTCGGCGGCGGTACACCAATTTTTTCAAGAGCGCGGTTTTTTGTGGGTTCACACTCCGATTTTGGCTGCTAGCGACTGCGAAGGTGCGGGGGAAATGTTCGCCGTTACTAACTTCGATTTAAAGAATGTGCCGCGTACTGATTCGCAAGAAGTTGATTATGCGAAAGACTTTTTTGGGAAGCGCGCCTATTTAACAGTTAGCGGCCAGTTGGAAGCGGAAGTTATGGCAATGGCTTTCGGTAATGTTTACACTTTTGGCCCGACTTTCCGAGCGGAGAATTCCAATACTTCGCGGCATTTAGCTGAGTTTTGGATGATTGAACCGGAGATGGCTTTCTGCGATTTGCAGGGTAATATGGATTTGGCTGAGGCGTTTTTAAAGTACATTTTTAACTTTGTTTTGGAGCATTGTCCGGAGGATATGGAGTTTTTCAACGAGCGGATTGATAAGACTGTTTTGGCGACTGCTGAAAATATTATTAACAATCAGTTTGAGCGAATTACTTACACGGAGGCGATCGCACTTTTGGAAAAAGCTGACAAAAAGTTTGATTTTCCGGTAAGCTGGGGCTTAGATTTGCAATCGGAACACGAGCGCTATTTGGCTGAGGACTTGTTTAAAAAGCCGACTATTGTCAGCGATTATCCCGTCGGGATTAAAGCATTTTATATGCGCTTAAATGAGGACGAGAAAACGGTGCGAGCGATGGATGTTTTGGCTCCGAATATTGGGGAAATTATCGGCGGTTCGCAGCGGGAAGAACGGCTCGATGTGTTGGAGCGGCGCATGGACGCGCAGGGTATGAATAAGGAGGAGTTGTGGTGGTATTTGGATTTGCGCCGCTACGGTACTGTACCTCACGCTGGCTTTGGTTTGGGGTTTGAACGGTTGGTGCAGTTTATGACTGGGATGGGGAATATTCGGGATGTAATTCCGTTTCCGAGAGCACCTTTGACTATTGATTTTTAGATGCAGACGGCGGTTGAAACCGCGCCTACAAAAACAAAGTCCGCCTCCGCGGACTGAAGACAATAACATAATCTTCACAGCGCGTTATTTAACCCCTCTGAGCTCGGGTTTGGTCTGTATAGACGCGGTTTCAACCGCGAGCGTCTTCTTTTCCCATCTCAAATCTAAAATCTAACATGGTATAGGCTCATGGTTCTTCAAATTCCGTCGAGTTCCAAAGCACCAACTGTCACCTGGGAAGCCCTACCAGCCGACTTTATTTTACCGGACGATCCTGTGGAAAATATTCAACAACCGCCCCTTGCTGCCTCTCTCACCGATGCTCTGGGGGCCGCCGGACTTATTGGACTCGCCCTAATTGGTTCCAATTTTGGACTGGTAGCGACTATCAATCAGAAAACTGTAGTTAAAGCACCGGATTGGTTTTACGTGCCACAAGTGCATCCAGTTGCAGAGGGTACGATTCGCCGCAGTTACACGCCGAATCTGGAGGGTGCGCCGATATCGGTAGTGATGGAGTTTTTGTCTAATGAAGATTACGGCGAATTGTCTGTGCGATCGACTCCTCCCTACGGTAAGCTCTACTTCTACGAACAGATTCTGCAAGTTCCTACCTATGTTACTTACGACCCCTACGAGCCCAAGTTGGAAGTGCGGTATCTGCAAAATGGGAGCTATGTAACCCAGACTGCTGATGCACAGGGACGGGTGCGGATTCCAGAGTTAGATTTATGGCTGGGGATTTGGCGGGGGGAACGTTTGGGGCAAACTATGAATTGGCTGCGCTGGTGGGATTCGCAGGGAAATTTGCTGCTGTGGAGTTCGGAACAAGCCCAACAGGAACGCCAGCGGGCCCAACAGGAACGCCAGCGGGCGGAACAAGAATGCCAGCGGGCCCAACAGGAACGCCAGCGGGCGGAGGTATTGGCGGCAAAGTTGCGGGAGTTGGGTGTCGATCCCGATCGGCTGACATGAATCGGGCGATCGGGCCGCTACTCAATCCAAATTGACCCTACGGCGCTTCAAACCCAGCCTTACTGCTTGAATGCGATCGGGTTCAAATTGGTATTATAGCAATCCTTGCAGGAGTCGTAAAATTTTTACCCCACCCCAACCCTCCCCGAAGCCGCGGGGAGGGAGTAAGAAATTCACAAATGATTTAGGATTGCTATATAGCCCGATCGCCTACCGACTCAGTATTAATTATAGTAGCTAGATCGGGGGAAAGAAAGAGATCGGGAAATAGTAAAGTTTCTAAATAGTGAAACTTTATTCCATAAAGTTTTTTAATTTCTTGGATTTGTCCAAGAATCTGCTCCTTGTTGATACTCTGATTGCTTTTGATTCCCACAATCATTATATTCTTACTCGTATGTTCAGCCGCTATAAACTCAAAAACCTTGGTCTTGTAGCCAGACAATTCAAGTAAAAGCGCTCTTAATCCATCAGTCACTATTTCCGATTGCCTCTCTAGCAAAATGCCAGACTTCAGCAGATCCTTCAAAACCATATTCGGATGAATTTGTTTCCTAACTTGCTTGTGACAGCATGGTGCTAGGATAATCAAAGAAGAATCAGATTGTATCCCTTTATAAATTGCATCATCTGTTGCAGTATCACACGCATGAAGTGCGATGGTTATGTCTGATTTTTCTGCGCTATAGTTACTGATATTGCCTTGTTTGAAATGTAAATTTTTAAACTCAACTGATTGGGCGACTGAGTTACAAAAATCTACTAAATGTATTCTGCTTTCTATACCAATAACTGATGCTTCTTTGTCTAAAATATTGTTCAGAAAATCATAGATTGCGAATGTTAAGTATCCTTTGCCTGAACCCATGTCAACTACAGAGATATGACTTTTCGCTGCCAATCCTGATGATTCAATTAAGCTATTTATAATTTCTACAAACTTATTTATCTGTCTAAACTTATCTTCCATTGTTTTTACGATATTACCTTGACTGTTGGTAATACCTAATGCTGTGAGATATAAATTGTTTTCTGATTGAATATACCGTTTTTTATTGCGATCGTGTTCCTGCGGAACCGTATCAACAGGATTGGTGAAAGTAGGCTTAATAAATTTAAGTTTTGGTTTTTTATCTTTGCCATATTCAAGTTGGACATCCTGCGTCAGCGAGAATAATCTAATACTCATAAATTCACTTCCCGTCAGGGTTTTGATTAAATTTATTCCCTCTGCAATTAGGTAATTTTTTACTATTTCCTTAGTTTTGTAGCTATAGGTAAAAGAAAGTTTTATGCTTGATTTAAATTGTACGCTTCTCACAATGATTTTAGTTAAGCCGTCTTCTTTTCCTCGATATTTTCCTAAAGTTAATCTGATAAATTCTTGATTTTCTATACTAGAACCTAGAATTAACTCGAATTGCTCTTGCGTGTTGATATTCATTATATTATTCAGTAGCGGTAGCGTGCGTCGCAGAAAGAAAATTTACAAATTAAAGTCAAAATATCACAGCAACGCACCACACAATAGTCTGGTGCGTCACACGAATTATTGATTAAGTCGCCGATGGAATTGTGATATCAACAGATTGCACTTTTACCGAAGTTCCTAAGCTCGATAACGGCGGTTGAATTCCCGCAGTATTTCCCACTACTAATGTTACCAAATTCTCAGGTTTTAAGTAAGTCTTGGCAACGCGCTGCACGTCGGCAATTGTGGCTGCTTCGACGCTGAGGCGGTAGCGAAAAATGAAATCTTCGGGATAACCGTAGTATTCGTAGCGCATTAGTCGCGACAATGTTTGACTGGGATTTTCAAATTTGAAGATGAAAGAATTGAGGGTGGAATCTTTCGCAAAAGCTAATTCTTCGGCGGTAATTGGTTCGGTGCGAATTCGATCGATCTCAGCGCGGATTGCTTTGATAAACGGTACTGTCGCGTCCGATCGCGTTTGGCCTCCAGCCACAAACGTCCCTGGATAGTCAAATCTCGGACTCCAAGCCGCGTAAACACTGTAGGCTAAGCCTTGGCGCGATCGCACATTATTGAACAAACGCCCGCCAAAACCGTTCATAACCCCATTCATCACGTCCAAAGCACCGTAATCTGGGCTGTTCAACATCCCGCCCAAATGCCCCATCTGCACGTAACTTTGACTCAATTGCGGTTGATTTACCAAAAATATGCCGCCTTGATTCGCCGGCGTTACCGCTGGTAGCGCAGGCATTTCTGCACTCTGAGTCGGTACCCAGTTGCCGAATTTTTGCTCAACGAGCGATCGCATTTTAGCCGTATCAAAATCGCCAGAAATACCCAAAATCATATTCTTCGGGTGGAAATACTTCTGGTAGAAACCCACCAAATCGTCGCGGGAAATATTGGCAATAGTCTTGTATTCTGCTGTGCGCGCGTAGGGACTGCGATCGCCATAAATCAACTTTTGAAACTCGCGGCCCGTAATATCGTTAGGATCGTCGTTGCGACGGGCGATGCCACCTTGCTCTTGATTCTTAGCTAAATCCAACTTTTCCTTAGCAAAAATTGGCTCCCGAATCACTTCAGAAAACAAGTCAAATACAGGTTCCACATCTTCAGCTAAAGCGCTAAAATTAGCGTTGCCAGAAGCAACATCAATCCCCGTTTCTACAGAAGCTGCCCGCTGTTCTAGCAACTGATTTAATTCATCAGCCGTATGGCGACTCGTGCCACCAGTTCGCATCACTTCTCCCGTCAAACCTCCCAATCCAATTTTATCAGCAGGTTCAAAACGATCGCCCGTGCGAAATAGCGCCGTTCCCCCGACTAGCGGGAGTTCTCTATCTTCCATCAGATAGACTCGGATGCCATTTTTTAGCTCGAAGCGAGTGTATTTAGGCAGTTTAATTTCTGCCAGCCCCGGGAATTTTAATTCGTCATAGTGCTTCGGCCCAGCCGCTAGGGAAGGTAACAAATTAAACGTGCCAAGTGAAACAGTAAAAAAGCAAAGTGCCAGCAGAAATAACTTGACTTTTTTCAGTCTCAATCTAGTCCTTTTCATTCTTGCTCCTAATTTTCATCTATTGACCATTGGACGAGGCAGAGCCTCGGGATATGCGTTCCCAGGCAGAGCATGGAAACCAGTAAATCTCGCTTTTCTCCGAGGCCAGATCCCCCTAAATCCCCCTTAAAAAGGGGGACTTTGAGAATACTCCTGTCCCCCCCTTCTTAAGGGGGGCTAGGGGGGATCTAGACCTAATCGCCAGACAGAATATCGGCACTAGGTTTCAGCTTAAATTGACACTAATGCCCTCTTCCTTCTTCCTTCTTCCCTCTTCCTTCTTCCCTCTTCCTTCTTCCTTCTTCTTACAGCGACAAAAGCTTGCCAATCGTGCGATTTTCCGGGCGGAAAGTTGCCTTGGCTACTCGCTGAATGTCAGCGGGAGCAACAGCAGCGATCGCATCTAATTGCTTAAACAGATTTTTCCACGAACCAGTTTTTACTTGATAGTCCAGCAGCGAAAATGCCATGCCCATATTAGAATTGAGCGATCGCAATAAACCAGCCCTCGCCTGAGTCTTCACCCGTTCCAACTCCAAAGCAGACACCGGATCAGTTTTTAGGCGATCGATTTCCTTACTCAAAGCCACCGCCACCTCATCAACCGTCTTACCCGGAGCAGTTTGAGCGTAAAACAGCATCAAATTCGGGTACTTTTCCCCCGGATAACCGCTAAAACCTTGAGCAGCTAGCGCCAATTGCTGTTGTTCAACCAAAGACTTATAAAGCCGAGAAGTGCGGCCGCTGCTGAGTAAAGAACCAATGATTTCATAAACCGCATTGTCAGGATGATTCATCGCCGGCCTGTGGTATCCTTCCAAATACCAAGGTTGAGTTTTTAACTTCAGCGTCACTTCCTTCGTTTGTGTTTGCGGAGGCTCCACAATTTGCAATTCAGGAGGCGCTGGTTTCGCCTTGTAGCGGCCGAAATAAATTTGAGCAAGACGCTTCACCTCCGCAGCTTTCACGTCTCCTACCACCGCCACAGTCAGCTTGCTGGGGATATAGTGACTATCGAAAAAATTCTGCACCTGGCTGCGGGTGAGGTTCTTAATATCTTCAGTGTAGCCAATCACCGGGCGACGGTAAGGATGAACAGAGAAAGCTTTGTCAGCAAAAACTTCGACCATTTGCCCGATCGCCGAATTCTCAGTTCGCAGCCTCCGTTCTTCTAAAATTACCTGTTTTTCCTTGTAAAATTCCCGAAAAACAGGCTCTAAAAAACGCTCGGATTCTAGCGACATCCACAGCTCTAACTTGTTAGCGGGGAGACTGTAAAAATACATAGTCGAGTCGATAGAAGTAGCGGCATTTAGTCCAACTCCGCCTGCTTGTTCGACAATTTTACCGAATTCATTGCGCTTGACAAATTGCAAAGCTTCGGATTCAACCTTGTCAAATTCTGCTTTGAATTTGGCGATTTCTTCAGTTTTGCCGATCGCCTTCGCTGCTTGCATTTGCTCGAAGAGTTTATCTTGTTTTTCTAGCAGCGGCTTTTCGGCTTTGTAGTCGGTTGTGCCGATTTTGGGCGTACCTTTAAAAGCTAAATGTTCCAGGTAGTGGGCGACTCCAGTTTGACCCTCTGGTTCGTTGGCGCCTCCCACGTCGGCGTGAATCAGAAACGATGCTACCGGAGATCTGGGCCTTTCGAGCACCACGAATGTCATGCCATTGTCGAGCTTAAATTCGGTGACTTGCTTGATTACGCGATCGAGCGACGGTTGCACAGACACTAATTGCGAGCCGCTAGCGGGGTTCTCGCGAGCGAGGGCGATTTCGGGGGAAATTCCCCACCACAGCAGCACAGCGGCGAGTAGGGAGGCAATGAATCGAGTTTTGGGTTTGGGCGATTCCCTAAGGGATCGCTTCGCCGCGCGTGGTTTTTGGAACTGCGGGATCATTCGATTTTAGATTTTAGATTTTAGATTTTGGATTGTCAAACCTGAGGTTTGTGCCGAATACAAGAGATTCTTGTTTAAGGATAAAGATTTTTTGAGGCATAAGCGATCTGTTGCGCCACAGATGTTAGGCTGATACAGCAAATCTCAAAAAGGGTCATTCGATTTTAGATTTTAGATTTTGGATTTTGGATTGTCAAACGGCAAGAAGTTTATGCCGAATAACAAGAGATGCTTTTTAAGCATAAAGATTTTTGGGGGCATAAGCGATCTGTTGCGCCACTTCCAGTTTAAGATTAAAGTCGCGCACTACTTAAAACTTAACATTATTTCGCCCGCCCGCCCCAAACCCGCAGTTCCAAGTGCATGAACCTAATCAAACGTAAAATACGGCTCGCTTAAAAGCTTGCTGTGTATGTCTTCCTCCTTCTTCCTTCTTTCTTCTTCCTTCTTCCTTCTACTTAAATCGCCAATTACCCATTCCAAAGCCATGCGAATTTTTAATCAGTCTCCTCCTTCAGAAACAGAAACCAAGAAACGAATTTTACAAGCAGCTCAGCGGTTATTTGCCCGCAGCGGATACGACGGTACGACAACTCGGGATTTAGCAGCGGCGGCGGGGGTGGCGGAGGGTACGCTATTTCGGCATTTTGATAATAAAAAAGCGATTTTGGTTGAGGTGGCGACGGAAGGATGGGTGGAGTTGCTGACAGATTTGCTGACGGAATTGAGCGAGATGGGTAGTTACAAAGCAGTGGCTCAAGTGATGCGGAGGCGGATGCTAAATATCCGCGAGAATAGCGATATGATGCGGGTATGTTTTTTGGAGGCGCAGTTTCATCCCGATTTGCGCGACAAAATTCAGTTGGAAGTCATCGGAAAAATGAGTATTGTGGCTGAGGCTTTTTTTGAAACGGCGATGGAAAAAGGAGTTTATCGGAAGATGAATCCAAAAATTGTCGCTCAAGTATTTTTGGGAATGTTTGCCGTCGCCGGTTTCAGTCAGAATACAATTATGGAGCCGAATGCTTCCCCGCAGGAAATGCAGGAAATGGCGGAAGGATTGGCAGAGATTTTTCTGAATGGGGTTTTAGTTAAGGATTAGTCAGTTGGCAGTGGTTAGTTGTTAGTGGTTAGTGGTTAGTGGTTAGTGGTTAGTTGTCAGTTGTCAGTTGTCAGTTGTCAGTTGTCATTAGCGCGATCGTCCCCGCTCGCGAACGTCATTAGCGCGATCGTCCCCGCTCGCGAACGTTATTAGCGCGATCGTCCCCGCTCGCGAACGTCATTAATCATTGGTCATTAGTAGTTCGGTTTTTTTCCTTCTTTATTCTTCCACGCATTTGTTAAATCCGTCGAGCGAATCCTTTGCCTAACTTTCTTCTACCTTATGGAAAAAATCTTAGACTATTCTATTAGGCCGCTAACGCAGGAAGACGAGCCTTTTTTGTGGCAAATGCTGTACGAAGCGGCGCACATGGCAGAAGAAGGTGAATCAACGGTGGAAGCTGTTGTGAATCATCCTTTAATTGCGAAATATGTCAAGCATTGGGGACGTGCAGGCGATATGGGCTTCCTAGCAATTGAATTGAATGGCAGCCAGCCAGTAGGAGCGGCGTGGCTGCGTTTATTTCCAGGGGATGACAAGGGATTTGGCTGGATTGACGATACTATCCCGGAATTGGCGATCGCGGTTCTTCCAGAATACACAAATCAGGGTGTAGGAACTCAATTGCTGGCTCATTTGTTGCCAGCAGCCAAAGCATCTTATCCAGCGGTATCCCTGAGTGTCAGAAGCTCAAATCGGGCCCTGAATTTGTACGAGCGATCGGGATTTAAAGTAATTGAGGGAAGCGAGATAATTAACCGCACAGCCGGGACATCATTGACTATGAAAATAGATTTTGATTGAGTAAATTATTACTCATCGTTAAACTCGTACATTTGCCTGGCCCAATTATCCCGATTTTCCTGCCATTCATCAATAAATGCTTCCCAAGTTGTATTGCTTTCTAGTTCCAGCAATAAACTTGATACTTCTTCAAGAGTCGATGCTGCTTGACATTCTTCTACCCAACTTTCCCGGCGCCGTTTCCATTGATTTTGCACCGCTTCCCACTCGATGTCTGATTCCAATTCAACTAGAAATTTTGCTAACTGTGACGGATCGACTGCTGCTTGCACGTCGCTCACCCAACTGTCGCGACGTTCTTTCCATTCTTGCGTCACTGCTTCCCATGCGAGGTTGCTTTCAAACTCTAACAGTAATTGGTTCAGTTCTACCATATTAAATGTTTAATTGTTTGCAGTTTGTGCTAAGGTGATTATACAAAAAAAAATCAACAAAGAGTGTTAAAAAATTTTTAAGATTGGATTCTCAGTGAAACTACGGAATATATATCAATACGGTTAACTTAAGAGATGACAACAGGGAAAACTCATGAAAAATATACATTGCGATTGCTTCGTTCCTCGCAATGACCATCTTAAGTGAACCGTATTGGAATATATATAATTGCATAATGAGCGATGAATTTAGGTTAGATAGGCTAGATATTCCCAGGAGTTGGAATCGCGGGACAGGCGACTGGACGGGAGTGGCGGCTGCGATGCAGAGAGGGGAAACTGTAGAAGTAATTCAAGAAGTTGGTTCGACTTTGTGGCGAAACAGTCTGCCGGAAAAACATTGTTTGTATTGGGATGGGGAAAATATATCACCTATCAAAGGGCGAATTTGGATTAGTTTTACCCAGAGAAGATTTGCGCCGGAATCTGTTTTGCCGAAGGTTCAGTGGCATCCGAGAGTGTTGTGGGTAGGGATAGGTTGCAAGGCCCGAACTTCGCGAGAATTAATCGAAACTGCGATTCAAAGTGTCTGTCGCAGTTATCATTTAGCGGAAAGTGCGATCGCAGGTATTGCTACAATAGACGCTAAAGCAGGCGAAATCGGCTTGCTGGAACTTTGTCGATCGCGAAATTGGCCGTTAAAAACCTTTGCGGCTGATGTTTTAAGTTCCGTTGAAGTCCCCAATCCTTCAGATGTTGCAGCGAAAGAAGTCGGAACGCCCAGCGTAGCAGAAGCCAGTGCACTTTGCGCGATCGAACCAACAGATTACACAATTATCAGCAACAGGCAAGATGCCTGTTCCACAATTATCAGCAACAGGCAAGATGCCTGTTCCACAAAGAGTGAATATTCTGCTTGTGGGGTGGGCATCCTGCCCGCCCATAACAGGCTTTTAGTGCCAAAAAAAATATTTTCAACTAAAAATCCCCCCCCTTTACAAGGGGGGGTTAGGGGGGGTTCTGCGGTAACTGTAGCCGTTGCAGTTTGCCCGATCGACTATCCAGGATAATATCTTACTGCTCGACACCGGTATTCACAAATCGGCCAATCAGCCCAGAAACCAACGACAACACAATTGAACCGAACAAAGCAGGCCAAAAACCGTTAATCGCAAAACCGATACTGAAAGCACCAGCCAACCACGAAGCCAAGGAAAGCGAAATCGCATTCACCACAAACAAAAACAAACCTAAAGTCAGAATGCTGAAAGGCAGCGTCAGCAATGTAATAATCGGCCTGACAACCGCGTTTACAAATCCGATAACTACAGCAGCCAGCATCGCCGCCGGAAAGCTCGTCACCGCAATACCTGGTACAATGTTAGCGGTAATGATCAGCGAAACGGCCGCTACTATCCAAGTTAAGAAAAAACTTAGCATATCTTTTTTCATCTCCATCACTATTAATTAAGATTGTAGCTGTTTAGGCGATCGACCAAAGTTCGGGATACACTACCAAATACCCACCTTGCGACCACATCAGATTTATGAAACTCCGGCAACTAGCAGCATTCCTATTGGCGCTAACCATCTTCATCCTGCCGCGCGCAGCCCAAGCTCAATCTAAATATTACCCACCGCCGCTGTCCTTTAGCAATGCCGAACTGACCAGACGCGATTTTTCTGGCCAAACACTGCGCGCCGCTGAGTTTTCTAACGCTAATATGGACTTAACTAATTTTTCTAATGCCGATTTGCGGGGAGCAATCATGAGCGCTTCGGTGATGACTCAGGCGAATTTACACGGCGCAAATTTAACTAATGCCATGATAGATCAAATTAAATTTACTAAGGCTGATTTAAGCGATGCCATTTTAGTCGAAACAATTTTGTTGCGTTCTACTTTTGATGAAGCTGATATTACTGGTGCTGATTTTACTGATGCAATTATGGATGGCGCACAAGTTAAAGAATTGTGCAGTAAAGCCAGCGGAATTAATTCTCAAACTGGGATTTCCACTCGCGATTCCTTGGGATGTCGTTGATTTATTTTATAATCCCATTATTTCAATTTGTGGAACAGAAGGTACGTAGTTGGGCTTTAGCCCTGTTTAATATATACGCCTAAAGAGGGCCCAAGCCCAACTACGTACCTATTTTTATACAGAAGGTACGTAGTTGGGCTTTAGCCCTGTTTAATATATACGCCTAAAGAGGGCCCAAGCCCAACTACGTACCTATTTTTATGATAATAAAACCACTCTGGGGAAAGCTTGTTCCGGGCGGGCTAGAAGCCCTCCCCACAAGTTATAAACAGACAAAATTAATGTGATTGTGGAACAGGCAGGAAAGCCTGTTCCTGACAGCTCAAAACAGATTTATTAAGGCTTGGCTTTTTTCTGAGCAGCCTGATAATGTTCAGTCATCAACTGATTAACTTCTGGATTGTAAATCCGCAGATAATTCCAGTAATTCTCAAACACCGATTTCACATATCCTTTCGTTTCAGGAAACGGAATCTTTTCCGCAAAAGCATCCGGATCGCTAAAACTAAACCTCTTCAACCAATCTGCTACCGCATTCGGCCCTGCATTGTAACTCGCCACAGCTAACATCGAATTATTCTTGTACTCGTCGTGAGTATGATCCAAATACCAAGTTCCGAGTTTAATATTGTCGTCCACATTCTCCAGTGAATACTTTTTGAGGTTAATTTTTGCTGCTACCCAAGTAGCCGTTTCAGGCATTACCTGCATTAAACCAGTGGCGCCAACTGCTGATTTAATTCCGGGCATAAACCGCGATTCTTGCCGGATTAATGCTGTCACTAAAACAGGATTTATTTTCCGTTCTTGCGACCATTTCGTAATGTTTTCTAAGTACGGAAAAGGATAAAGTGCTTGCCAATAAGCTGGCTGCTGTGTGAGTGCTTGGTATTGGGCTCTATCATCGGGTTTTTCCCGCTGGCGCAAACTCCCCACCATCCACAAACCGTCTAAATTGTCTCCGACTCCAATTCGCATTAAACCGTCGGTAAACTGTTCGGCTATAGTTGGTTCGACGCGGTTGGTAAATTCTATTTGCCACAACGTCCAAGCATCTCTATCTTGACCTAATTGATACAGTTCTTTTAATGCAGGAGATCCGGCGGTTGGTTCGGGGCGCTGAGGCTGTTGCACTACCTTGGGAGATAAGTCTCGGACTGTGGTAAAGTCGCCTACTGGCCAGCCTAGAAATACTGCCGATCGCCATGCGAAATATGATTCTGGATAGCGTACAATGGTGTACTCAAAGGATGTCTTGGCATCCTGTTCGCGGCCGAGTTGCATAGCCCATTTGCCGACCCAAAATGCTGCTTCTGGTGCTTGTTCGCTGTCGGGATTATGGGTGGTTAATTCCCTCGCCCACTGCCAAGCTGATTTTAAATCTCCGCCTTTGGCATACTGTTGGGCGATCGCCCAACGCAATTCGGCTGCTGTATCAGAATTGTTGTATTTTGTCAATAGCAACTTGCGGGTTTGTGAGGCGGATTCACCGCTACCTGCTTTGTCGAGAAGTTTGGATTTATCTAGCAAAGCTTCGGGGGCACGATCGGGGAATTTGCCGATCGCGCGATCGAGATACACGATCGCATCCTTGGGCTCGCTCAGCCGTGACAGCCGGATTAAACCCATACCAGTATCTTCGTCATTGGGGAAATCCCGCACTAATTCTTGATAGGCAATTCTCGATTCCGGGATTTTGCCGTCTAGCCACAAACCGCGAGCTTTGCGGTAAACATTTTTGGCGGTGCGGGGAGCTTTTCCGTAAGCAATCGCTCCTTTGCCGTAATCCTGTTTTTCCCAATAGCCAAAGGCAATTTCTTCCCAATCTTCGGGTTTCAAAGTGGCGCTGTTTTGCTGCGCCAGTTGTTCTAATAATGTACCGTAATCTTTGACATAATGACCGTGCTTTGCTACTAACAGCATTAACTCGGGCTGATTGGGATTTTCTTTTAACTTCTTCCGGGCTATTTCTACACTGCGCGGATGTGCGGGAAATTCAGTAATTGCTTGCTTCCAATATTCGGGTTTCGACTTGCCTAGAACATACAAAGCTTCGGCAGATACTGGATCGCTAGAATAATTTTTAAGCAGTTCTTCCCAAGCTTTTTGTGCTTTGCCTTTGTCGCCGCTCAATTCGTAAGCTTGCGCGCGTTTGAGGGCAATTTGAGCAGCTAAAACTGGATATTCTTGCTCTAAATTTTCCAGTAACTTTAATGCTTTGGTGGCATTTCCTTGCTGGATTAAATCGCTGGCAAGTAAGTAGCGGGCGCGGCTTTGAGGGGAGATTTGCTGCTTGTCGTTTGAATTCTCAGATCGATCGCCCGCGAGTTCGACTAATTTTGCCGATCGCTCATTGGGTGACAGCGATACCAACATTTTGACTTCAGAGGCGGAATTCGCTGCATCCCGAGGCCGCTGAGCCTTCTGGAAGGGGCCGACACCCATCCATTTCGCCGCACCAACCACAGAGGCGATCGCCATTATGCAAACTGAAACGCCAATTAAAACAGAAACTCGGGTTTTTCGTCGCTTTAGCATGGGAAAATTTAAGAAAATAACAATAGAAAATCGATCGCCAGCGGACTTGGCTGATATCGTACCAGAATTTATTTAGATGTGTAGCGGAGAATTTAGGCGATAGATTTATTTACTCGATCGAAGGAAAAACGACAAACCAGCAAGGACAAAGTACAATCAAAAATCTAAAATCTAAACTGTAAATCAAAACATGGAATTTCTAGTCACCGATACGCTCCCCTCTGCTTGGACGGGAGATGCCCTGGCAATTGGTCTATTTGAGGACGCTCTCTCGATCGCCGGCGACTTGGCACAATTAGATGAAAAGCTTGCAGGCACGTTGAAAGAGCTGCTAATGGAAGTAGATTTTAAGGGCAAAGCGGGCCAGAGTGCGATCGCCCGTGTCGGCGGCAATAGTCCGATTCGCAAAATTGCGATCGTCGGTTTGGGGAAAGCCGCAGACTTAAAATTAGAAACCGTGCGGCAAGCTGCGGGCGCGTGCGCCAAGTTAGCCAAAAAGGAGAAATGCAAAACCCTCGGAATTAGCCTTCCGGTGTGGCAAAGTGCGCCGGATGTTACAGCAAGTGCGATCGCCGAAGGTGTGGAACTCTCGCTGAATCAAGACAACCGTTTCAAATCGGAACCCGACGAAAAAAGCCCGCAAGTAGAACAAATTCATTTACTCGGTTTCGCCGGTACCGAAAGTGCGATCGCCCGCGCCCGCCAAATCACAGCCGGAGTTATTTTAGCACGGGAATTAGTCGCAGCACCTGCCAATTATGTCACCCCGATTACCATGGCCGAAACCGCTCAAAGTCTAGCAGCAGAATGCGGTTTAGAATTAGAAATATTAGAGCAAGAAGATTGCGAAAAACTAGGCATGGGAGCCTTTCTCGGCGTTGCCAAAGCATCCGACTTGCCGCCGAAATTCATCCACCTGACTTACAAACCCGCAGGCACACCCCGCCGCAAAATTGCGATCGTCGGCAAAGGATTAACCTTTGATTCCGGCGGTTTGAACATCAAAGGTGTCGGCAGCGGTATTGAAATGATGAAAATAGATATGGGCGGTGCCGCTGCTACCTTGGGAGCCGCAAAGGCGATCGGACACATCAAACCAGATGTCGAAGTTCACTTTATCAGTGCCGTCACCGAAAACATGATCAGCGGCCACGCCATGCGCCCTGGAGACATCCTTACAGCTTCCAACGGCAAAACAATTGAAGTCAACAATACCGACGCCGAAGGTCGTTTAACCCTCGCTGATGCTTTGGTATTTGCTGATAAGTTGGGAGTTGACGTAATTGTCGATTTAGCCACTCTAACTGGCGCCTGCGTCATTGCTTTGGGCGAAGATATCGCCGGTTTGTGGAGTCCTCAAGATAGTGTCGCAGCCGAAATAGTCGCGGCTTCTGAATTGGCAGGTGAAAAGTTTTGGCGAATGCCGATGGAAGAGAAGTATTTTGATGGCTTGAAGGCTTTGCACGCTGACATGAAAAATACAGGGCCTCGTTACGGCGGTTCGATTACGGCGGCGCTATTTTTGAAGCAGTTTGTTAAGGACACTCCTTGGGCACATTTAGATATTGCTGGCCCAGTTTGGAGCGACAAGGAAAACGGTTATAACGGCGCTGGAGCAACTGGTTTTGGAGTTCGGACTCTGGTGCATTTGGTGCTTGGTGGTGCTTAATTAACTGTGGATTGGCTAGCGCAAAAATAGAGATTTTTGCTGCTGGCAATCTGGGTCATAGCAATCCTAAATCATTTGTGAATTTGTAACTCCCTCCCCGCAATTTCGGGGAGGAAGTCAGGGCCGTTTGGTTGTCGTCTTAGGTACGTAGTTGCGCTTCAGCGCTCTTCATAATCTCAGCAAAAAGCGCTATTATTTATTATCATCTTAGGTACGTAGTTGCGCTTCAGCGCTCTTAACAATCCCAGCAAAAAGCGCTATTATTTATTATCATCCTAGGTACGTAGTTGCGCTTCAGCGCTCTTAACAATCCCAGCAAAAAGTGCTATTATTTATTATCATCCTAGGTACGTAGTTGCGCTTCAGCGCTCTTAACAATCCCAGCAAAAAGCGCTATTATTGATTATCATCCTAGGTACGTAGTTGCGCTTCAGCGCTCTTCATGATCTAAACAAAAAGCGCTAAGTTCGCAACTACGTATTTGCGTTCATCTCATTTAGGCAAGGGCGAAGCATTTCGGTACATAATTTATAGCCTTTCTCAAAAAGATGAGGTATAACTGACAGCTCATATAACTACTAAACTCACAGGGCTAAAGCCCAACAACATACCTTATCTTTCTGAAAACCGCTATATCGAAAATTATTCTAGAAGCACCAGGGATCGGAAACACTGCGCGCGATTATTTTTACTCCCAGAAACTTCAGTCAGCTTACAGGAACTACCAATTGCCTTTTTCCCCATTACCACCCTTTGATATCGTTTCCGGTTGCATCGGTATTGTTTAAACCGTCAACTGTCAACTATCACAGGGCAACTGTCAACTGTCAACTGTCAGCCGAAGCTATACAGTTTTGACATTCCATGCAAAAATAGCTGTTTCATAAAAAATGAAAAAAGTATATAATTATGTAAACATTTTTCAGCCACCGAAATCAAATAATTATATTTGATGGATTTGGATTGCTGCAAATAACTTTTTTCTTGAAATTTATGCAAGAATTATTAACATTTTTTTATGCAACACTGCCTGCATCTTCCGCACTTGGCTGCGACGGGCTGGCCCAGTTGCGACTGTACGCTGTTTTTGACTCGCTGACGGCACTCGCTTATTGCTCTCTGGCGCTATCTTTGGTTTATTTTACCCGCCAAAGTTCTCACAGCAAGATTGGAGGGCTATTTGCTGTCGGTTTTTTGGGCTGCGGCGCTGCTCAATTAACGCAAGTTTGGACGCTTTGGCATTCCATTGATTGGCTGTCGGTAGATCTCAAAGCTGCAAGTGGTGTGATTTCTTTGCTCTTAGCCGGATTTGCGATCGCCCTGATGCCGAAAGCATTTACCGAATCTGACTTAAATCTCACAGAAGATATTCCACAACAGCCGTTAAAACAGCTAGCAGAAAATCAGCAGCAAGATGATACACAGACAGCAGAATTGGCAAAACCACCGACAGATGATATTGTCGATCGCGCTTTAACTCTCAGTTCGTTAAGCGAACTGTTACAAAAAGAAATTGCCGATCGCCACCGGATTGAGGAAAAGTTGCAATTGGCTCAATTTGCGATCGACCGATCGGCAGATGCGGTATTCTGGATGGGAGCGGACGGTAAATTTTTGTACGTCAACGACGCCGCTTGCAGTTCATTGGGATATTCTGCCACAGAATTGCTCGATCTAACTGTGCACGACATCAATCCCGATTTTCCTGAAACTGCTTGGAATTTGCACTGGAAAGTCTTAAAAAGGTGCGGTTCCGTTAATATTGAAGTTCACCACAGCACTAAATACGGTCGCATTTTTCCAGTAGAAATTACGATCGACCATTGGCAATTTAACGGTAAAGAATATCAGTGCGCTTTTGCTCGCGACATTAGCGATCGCAAGCGGATTGAGGCAGCTTTGCGGGAAAGGGAACAAGAATTTAGATCGTTAGTTTCCAATATTCCCGGCGCAGTTTACCGTTGCAGTGCTGCGGGGCGATCGAGCTTAACTTTTATCAGCAGCGGCATAGAAGCTATTTCCGGCTATCCGGCAGATAACTTTATGCAAAAACCCGTGCAAGCTTTTTCTAGTATAGTTCATGGCGATGACGTGGGGCAGATCGATAAAATTGTCGATCGGGCGATTAAGACAAGACAACCTTACGCGATCGAATATCGCCTGATTCACAGCAACGGAAACGTGCGGTGGGTTGCAGAAAAAGGTCAAGCTATTTTCAACCCAGACGGTCAAATTTCATCCCTCAACGGCGCCATTTTTGACGTGACAGAGCGCAAAGCAGCGGAGGATGCTTTGCGACTCTCCGAGGCGATCGCCAACAACAGAGCCCAGCAGCTAGAAATAGCTCTCAAAGAACTCCGAGAAACTCAAGCTCACCTAATTCATACCGAAAAAATGTCAAGTCTCGGTCAAATGGTAGCAGGAGTCGCCCACGAAATCAACAATCCCGTGAGTTTTATCTACGGCAATATTTCCTACGCCAGCCAATATATGAGAGACTTATTGCAGCTTGTGGAACTGTACCAAACACACTATCCTCAACCACAAGTAGAAGTTCAAGAATATATTGAAAACATAGATTTAGAATTCCTGAAAGAAGACTTATTAAAAATATTCTCTTCGATGAAAATGGGAGCAGATCGCATTCGCGAAATAGTTCTGAGTTTGCGAAACTTCTCGCGTTTAGACGACTCGGTAAAGCAGCCTGCCAATCTTCATGAAGGCATAGACAACACACTGCTAATTTTGCACAACAAACTGCGAGCTAGATCCGAATATCCCGAAATTAAAGTCATCAAAGATTACGGGAAAGTACCCTTAATTGAATGTTATCCAGGTCAGCTAAATCAGGTATTTATGAATCTGCTTAGCAACAGTATTGACGCCTTGGAAGATGCTTGGAAGCAAAAAAAGCGTTCCTCTCCTAGGGCTTCGCTAACGGGTAGTGGCAACTGGAAACCAACTATTAGCATTCACACAGAAGCCCTTAACGAAAATATTATTTGCATCCGGATTGCCGATAATGCGATCGGCATGACAGAAGACGTGCGCCACCAATTATTTGATCCGTTTTTCACCACAAAACCGATGGGGAAAGGCACCGGTTTGGGCTTAGCCATCAGTTACCGAATTGTGGTGGAAAAACACGGCGGAACCTTGATCTGCCATTCGGTTTTGGGCGAAGGGACGGAATTTGCGATCGAGCTTCCATTATAAACTAGCTATAGATAATTTTACTTGCAAGTTGGCAACTCGATCGCCAACTCCGTCCCCTCTCCGGGTGTCGAAAAACACCACAACTTCCCCCGATGATTTTCCGTGACAATTTGATAGCTAGTTGCTAGCCCCATCCCCGTACCTTTACCCACCGGTTTAGTCGTAAAAAAGGGATTAAATATTTTTTCTTGAACTTCGGGAGTTATCCCGCAACCGTTATCATGAATCGAGATCGACACGCGATTGTCAGCAGCGAACGAAGTGGCGATCGCGATCCGACCAATATAATTTAATTTGGCGCTGGGTTCTAGGCTTTCTCGCCTTTGTTCGATCGCATCGATCGCATTCACCAGCAAATTCATAAATACCTGATTTAACAAACCGCCATAACATTCAACCAGAGGTACTTCACCATAATATTTGGCGACATGAATTTCTGGTTTTCCCGCCCTACCGTTCAAGCGATTTTGTAAAATCACTAAGGTACTTTCGAGATTCTCGTGAATATCTGTGCTTTTTAAATCCGCTTCGTCCAACCGCGAAAAAGTCCGCAGCGACTTAACAATATCGCTGATGCGCGCGGCTCCAGTTTTCATCGATTTCAACAGCTTATAAAAATCATTTTCTAGATACTCAAGCTCGATATCTTCGATAAAATCGGCAATCGCCTGGGGCGGAATCGGATAATGCTCTCGGTAAAGATGAATTAGTTGAATTAACTCGCTCGCACAATCGGTAGCAGGTTGAATATTGCCATAAATAAAACTGACTGGATTGTTAATTTCATGGGCAATTCCGGCAACTAATTGACCCAAACTAGACATTTTTTCCGCTTGAATTAACTGAGTTTGGGTATCCTGCAACTTTTTCAGGGTTGCTTCTAATTCTTCAGTTTGCAGCCGCAGTTGAATTTCTGATTGACGCACTGCTGCTTCCGCCTGCATCCGTTCCATTTCCGCAGCCGCACGGGTGGCAAATATTCTCAAGATAGCTGACTGCATTTCTAGATATTTCACCATCGGCTCAGTATCCATCACTACGAGCAATCCCCAACAATTTCCAGCGGCATCTACAATCGGTACACCCGCATAACTTTGGGCTTGGAGACTTGCTAAATTATCATCTTTGGGGAACCAGCAGTGCAAGAGATTGGGATACCGACATATCTCGGTACACCGCTCGACATTTTGACAGGGTGTCTCGGATAGATGGTAAGTAAAATTATCCCCAAATTCATCTCCCGCCCAAAATGCTAGAGTTGTGGCGATCGTTTTTTCAGAGTCACCAAATTCAGCAATCAAAGCATAGCGAACTTCTAGTGCCTTGGCGAGATATTGAACGCAGCTTTTGAAGAATGCTGCGCCGGTTTTTGCCGCCGTACCTTCGACTACTAAGCGGAGAGCTTGCTGTTGGCGTTTGCGATCGGTGATATCTCTGGCGACAAACACCACTTGCTCTTGAGACATGGGAGAAATCCTGGCATCAAACCAGACTGAGCGATCGCCAATTGGTAATGAGTATTCCAACTGCGTCACGCATTGATTGGCGATCGCTTCTTGAATCGACTCTAGGAAAAAATCTGCTGATTCTTTGGGTAAAACTTCGTGAAGAGTTTTACCTAAAATTTGAGCGGTAGGTTTGTACAACAAGGGAGCCGAGCTGGGGGATATTTTGAGATAGCGTCCCTCTGCATCCAGCACCATAATCACATCCTGCATGGCGTTAAATAGTGCGATTAATTCTGCTTGAGAGGCAGCTAACTCTAATTCTGCGGTTTTGCGATCGCTGATATCGCAATGAGTGCCGATAAACCGCATCGGTTCAGATTCTTCGTCCCATTCCACCACCTGACCCCGGTCTAAAATCCACTTGTAAGAACCGTCTTTGCAGCGCAGGCGGTGTTCGTTGCGACAGGTAGAAGTTTCGCCGCGAAAATGTTTGGCAAAATCTATATAGCATTGAGCTTTATCCTCTGGATGTACCCGACCGTCCCACTCTGCTAAATCATTCACAATTTCGTGTTCTGCATAGCCCAGCATCGCTTTCCACTGCCTGGAAAAGATGACTTCATTGGTTTTGAGGTTCCAATCCCAAGTGCCATCTCCCGCTCCTTCTATAGCCAACTGCCAGCGGCTGTTACTTTCTTCTAAAGCGATTTGTGCTTGTTTTTGAGGGTGGATGTAACGCGCTATTCCCAAACAGGCAACGAATTCTCCAGCGTCATTTACGATCGCGGATACATTGGCAGAGTGCCAGTAATAGTTGCCATCTCGATGCAAAACTCGGTACTCAGATCCCCGCAGTTTCTCACCTTGCAAAGAGCGATCGAGAGTATTTTTACAAATTGGTAAATCTTCTGGATAAACCCAATTAGCAAAACTCTCATGTAACATTTCTGCTGCTTCATATCCCATGATTTCTTTTAATTGGGGACTGACATAGCTGAAGGTGCTATCGGGATTGACGATATAAACCATATCGTTGAGATTTTCCACGATCGTGCGGAATCTGTTTTCACTGGTTTTGATGGCAATTTCTGCGGCTTTGCTCTCGGTATTGTCCCGAACATAGCCATGCCAAATAGTGCTGCCATCGGGTTGTCGCTGCGGTGTAGAATCGCCGCGCAACCACCGCAACCGCCCGTCGGGAAAACACAGCCGGTATTCGCAACACCAAGGTGTCTGATGTTGGGCAGAATCGAGAATCGATTGATAAACGCGATCGAAATCTTCAGGATGGAGGTGATTGAAAATACAAGTCGCATCTTGTTGCACTTGTTCTCGGGTAACGCCGTAAATCTCTTCCAGTCTGCCGCTGGCATAGGGAAAATGGAAACCACCATCAATATCCATGCGAAACTGATAAATAACGCCCGGGATGTGGCGGGCAATTTGCTCTAAAATACCAGTATCTGTGGGACTGATGGGACTCTCCGGTGCGATACCTGCTTCCCGAAGTTGAGCTTGGGTTTGGGCGAGTTGGCGGGTAAGTTCTTCGACTTGTGTTTCGGCTTGTTTGCGCCCTGTAACATCTCGCATGACTAACAAGTAGCGGTGAGGCCAAAAGTTGAGCGTTATTGCATATTCGACGGTGCGAATCTCTGCATCAGCCCGCACTAACTCAAATTCACCCTGCACTTTTTCCGGTTTCTGGCATTCTTCCCACACCTGTTGAAAATTCCAGCTTGGTTTTGCAAACTCCCAGATCCAGCGCCCGAGGAGTTGTTCTCTTTTTAGTCCAAGCAATTCGCAGGCGGCGGGGTTGACATTGAGGTATCGCCCTTTGTTATCGGCGATCGCGATCGCATCTAGAGCAGTTTCCCAAATAGTCCGCAATTTCCTCTCTCTGAAACAAATCAAAGTGCGATCGTCTGCTGCTGATGGGGGATTGATTTCTCGATCGCCGTCTAAAAATTCAGACATAAATTATTGAATCAGGTGTAAAATAATACATAGTATTTGCGTAATATCGCCAACCAACTTACGAGTTACTCTATTTCTACTAATTCTCAAAACTCACAGAACAATAAGGTTCCTCGTACCGGAACACCCTTAAATCCTGAAAAAAAGTGACAATCTCGCCTCGACGCACCTGAGACAATAGTTAGGCAAACACAGCCAAAACTTGTAACTGTTGCCAGACAAAAAGAGCATAGAAATCATTTTCTATACTAATTATACAGAAATTTTCAGCATTCTTATAAGTAGATTCACTTAAATTCGCGGGCGAAAACAAAAAGTTTTATGTTTTTTTGATTAATAAATCAGAACCCTGACGCTCAGAAATCGATATTTGTCAACAGCAAAGACACGCAAATATCCGCAGATCGGATTAATTTTAAATCTGGGGAGATTTGGGTGTCTTTACTTGGATTTGCGGTGTTATGCTGCTTTATTCGCCGTAATGGCCACCAGCAACCTTACCCCGAAATACTACGTAGTTGTAGATGTTGTAGAAAATCATGATCGGGATCAGAAAGCCGATGAACACAATCATAAATACCAGGGCGCTGGGTGCCGCCGCCGCTTGGTAAATCGTGAGTTGTGTCGGAATAATGTAGGGAAAAACAATCAATCCCAAACCGATGAAACTGAGCAAGAAAATCATAATCGTCCAGACAAACGGCGTGCGTTCTTGTTTTTGTTCCAGGCTTCTGAGCAAGAGTCCAACCAGCAGCAATCCCAGCACGGGAATCGCCGCAAAAACATAAACTAGCGGTTTATCGAACAATCTTGCTCTGGTACTTTCATAAAAAACCGGAGTGGCGATGGTAATCAAAATTGCTCCGATTAATGTTGTCACCGCCGCAATTTTAGCGGTGCGGTAGTGATTTGTTTGCAATTCCCCATCGGTTTTCATAATCAGATAGGTGGAACCGATCAACACGTAGCCTTGAACCAGTGTCAAAGCCACCAAGATCGATCGCCAATCCAGCCAATCCCAAGTAGTCCCCACAAAGTGACCCGCTTCATCCACCGCAATGCCTTCAAGCACCGCGCCGAGGGCAAATCCTTGAGCTAAAGCTGCCAAAAAACTGCCCGCACCGAAAGCATAATTCCAAAACAACTTGCGGTTAGAATGCTCGCGAAATTCAAAGGCTACAGCCCGAAATATTAAACCGAAAAGCATCATGCAAATCGGTATGTACAAGGCAGTTAAAATTGTGCCGTAAGCCAAAGGAAATGCACCAAATAAAGCGCCTCCCATTAAAACCAGCCATGTTTCGTTAGCATCCCAAACATTGCCCAGACTGGTCATTAAAATGCCTCGGCGCTCGTCATCAGAAGCAGTCAAAGATAATATTCCCACCCCTAAGTCAAAGCCATCTAGCATGACATAGAGCAAAAGAAATAAACCCAAAATGATGAACCAGACTTGCGGGAGAAAATGCTCCAAAGCTTGCATAAAATCTCCTATTGTTGTGCTTCTACAGGGCGTTGATCGGGAATGTGTTCTGCGAGTTCAGTTTCGATCGCAGGTTGATTGCCTAAACCAGGTACTGACAGATTTAAATTAGGGCCTTTGCGGATAATGCGGCTGCCAAAATACAAGGCGCAAACAAACAAAAAGCTGTAAATAATCGCAAAGAAACTCAGAGAAGTTAAAACATTGCTAGCGGGGATATTTGATACGCCGTCAGCCGTGCGAATTTGCCCGTATAAAACCCAGGGCTGTCTGCCTACACAGCGCACAATCCAACCCGATTCTACAGCGATATATCCCAGGGGTGCTGCTAAGATCCAAGCGCGCATCAACCAAGGTTGACTGCTAATATTTTCAGCAGAAAGTTTGCCTCGCATCCACTGAATTGTGCTGAACAGCATCAATCCTACAAAGAAGAATCCAATCCCGGACATGATGCGGAAACAATAGTAGATTAAACCTACCATCCGGGGTCGATCTTCTGGTTTCCACTCTTTTAAACCGAGGACTGGTTCGGAAAGTTTTTGTTTGAATTCTAGAACGTATCCTAAGCCATTGGGAATTTTAATTTCCCAGTCATTTTTTTGGGCTTTTTCATTAGGCAAAGCTAGCAAAGTCCAATCGGCTGATTCTCCGGCTGCTGAGGTTTCCCATTTAGCTTCGATCGCTGCTAATTTTGTCGGCTGATAGTGATAGACTTGTTCGGCGCTCAAATGTCCGATGAATATCTGCAAAGGTGCAACTGCGATCGCCGTCGCTATGGCAATCTTTAAAGATTTGGAAAAGAAGGCTTCGTTGCGCTTATTTAGAATGTACCAAGCGCTAATTCCACCAATTACAAACAGGGAAGTTTCTAACGTCGCAAAAAACATATGTAGAATGCTGTTTAATGCGAAGGGGTTCATAATTGCTTGAAAGTAATCGGTGACAACAAACTTGCCATTGACCATTTCTCCGCCTGCTGGAGTTTGCAGCCAAGAGTTAGCGACTAAAATCCATACAGTGGATAGGTTTGCGCCGAAGGCTACCATGATGGTAGCGAAATAATGGACGATCGGGTGAACGCGCCCCCAACCGAATAGCATAATTCCTAAAAAGCCAGCTTCTAGCATAAATGCCATTGAAGCTTCAAACCCTAAAATGCTGCCAAAAAAGTCACCCACGGCTTCGGAAAATGGTGCCCAATTCGTCCCAAATTGAAACTCCATGGGAATGCCGGAAGCTACACCAATACCGAAGTTGAGAACGTATAGTTTCGACCAAAAACGAGCGTGGTGGTAATAGTCAGGATTGCGAGTTTTCAGCCACATTCCCTCAACAATTACCAGATAAATTCCCATTCCCGTTGTCAAAACTGGCCACAGCATATGGAATATGGCGGTTAGCGCAAATTGCATCCGCGATAGCGCCACGGTATTAGATAAGATATCCATGTTTGTGTCCTTTGGTCAGTTCAACAGAGATTAGTTTGCACAATTTTTAGAATTGACATTAACTACAATGTAATGTAAAAATTCGTGACATTTTGTATGGTTGGCAATTTTTAAGGTTTTATACAGATTTGATTTGTGTTTTTTAATACGTTTATCGGTTGTTTTTATTGGAAAATAGGTACATTTGAATTTATGGTTGGGTGGGCGGGTTTACCAGATTATTGGTTTTGGGCGATTATTTCGGTGAACCAGCCCTTACAAGATTGATATTTGTTGATGCGGGGATACGATTTTAGTACATTTGAATTTATGGTTGGGTGGGGGCGGGTTTTTGAGATTGTTTGTTTTGGGCGGTTATTTCGGTGAACCCGCCCCTTGTATCTTAAAAGAGTCAGGCGATCAAACCGTAGACCGCAGGCTATAGAACCGAAGACACGGTTGTAATCAAACCGCAGACACGGTTGTAACTGAATCCTAACACGAGTAAATATAAAGAAACCATTAAAGTTTCTTGCCTATAGGTACAAATGACAGTAGAAAGTGTTGTGATCGGACATCAGAAATTGGTGAAGTTGGCCCGCCCCTTAGACACTCACAAGTCTGTTGCGTAGATAAGCTCCCATGACTGATGACAGGCGCATATAAAAAACTGGACAGTATCTTAGGCGCTCGTTTTCACGGGACAGCCTGCATTTATAAGGTTAGTTAAATTGCCTGTCATGTTCTTTCATACAAACAGGGAGCTTGGAGCAAACAATGACACCGACATTTTTAGGCATAGATATCAGTAAAAAAGACTTTCATGTTTTTTTACTGAAAGAAGAACGTGGCTCAAAACCCAAAAAGTTCACGAATAATACCGAAGGGTTTGAGAGCTTAAATCAGTGGCCGGGAAAACAAGGTGTTGAAGAACTTCATGCTTGTATGGAAGCCACGAGCAATTAGGTCGATGCCCTAGCTGAGTTTCTGTATGAAGCAGGCTACCAGGTGAGTGTGGTTAATCCGGCTCGGATTAAAGGGTTTGCTAAAAGCGAACTTTTACGTACCAAAACTGACTCTGTAGATGCAGCATTGATTGCTCGTTTTTGTGCGGCGATTAAACCGTCATTTTGGAAGCCAACTCCGCTCGAAGTCAAGGATTTACAAGCTTTATTGCGACGACTAGAATCTTTAACCGAGATGTATCAACAGGAAGAGAATCGTTTGGAAACAGCTACAGAAACCGTAGCTAAACTTACGAAAGCTCATTTGGAATACATTAAAGAACAACAAGCCGAAATCAAAAAAATGATTAGCGATCATTTTGACCAACATCCGCATTTAAAACAGCAGCGCGAGCTGTTGACTTCGATTCCAGGTATTGGAGAACAGACG
>NZ_JAEQDD010000071.1:0-39559 GCF_020737885.1 Microcoleus sp. PH2017_34_RAT_O_A
TTCACTTTAGTTATACGTGAGCATATTTTTGCGAACCTTCAGAGTGATGCTATGGCCTAGAGTACATAGATAATGCTTTTTGTCAATGCGTAAGTCCTAGAATTGTCAATTGTCAATTGTCAACTGTCAACTGTTTATCTATCTCTCACAAACATGAGTCGGATCGTCAGCTCTTTCGGCATATTCCAAACCTCTAGCCAAACGCCAAGCAAAAATCGGCGGCAAACCTTTTTCAATAATTGCAGCGCAAGTAGTTTGATAGTCATATTCCACTTCTCGCAATATCACCTGTTGCGCGTCAACATCATAAATCACATAGGTAGCATTCGGTCTACCGTGGCGCGGTTCTCCTACAGAACCAACATTCACAATCCGCTTTAAAGGAGCAGTAAAACTCAAATCTTTGTCTCCTTCAATGCTTGGCCCGCTGACTCTAACCTGCATATTTCCAGCATCTAAAGTACGGACATATGGTACATGAGTGTGACCGCAAAACAGCACATCAGCACCCGCAGAAAATACCCGCTCTAAGGCAGAAAAAGCATCCATTGTCGGCAGTAAATATTCATGATTGCTGTGAGGGCTACCGTGAACAAAACACATATTGTCTTCTCGCAGACTGTGTGGCAAAGTGGCTAAATATTCTCGCGTTTCTGGGAAGATTTGATTGTTAGTCCATTCGTGGGCTAATTTGCCTCTTTTTTCGGCTAAAGCTGAGGGATAGCTGCATTCGCAGGAGTTCAAACCTTCGACGATATCTTCATCCCAACAGCCGACGCAAGTGGGAATGTCGAGCGATCGAATCATTTCTACTACGGCGTGGGGATTGGGCCCGTAGCCGACTAAATCTCCGAGACAAAAGATTTTATCGGCTTGTTGTTCGTCAATGTCTGATAAAACTGCATTTAAGGCTTCATAGTTGCCGTGAATGCAGGACATAACTGCTATTTTCATTCTGCTTCTTCTCCTAATGAAAGTGATTCTTTGACTTGTTGTTGGTAATTCAACATAATTGTTTCGGAGAGACAGCAATCTTCTAGAGTTTGTCCTAATGCTGTTTCATCAAGATTTTCGCCGACTATTTCTATGCCGCTAAATCTTTGGGGGCGGCCTTCTAGCCAGCGGGGAAGTGGCAATTCTTCGTGGGCAGTTTCTTGGAATTTCGCGGCGAAGTCGAAGTAGAAAGATCGCCCGTCGGCTATGTCAAAGATGCCTTTGGCTCGGTGGATTTTGCCGTAGGCTCCTTGGGTCATTTCTTCGTACCAAAACAGATCGAGGCTGGCTGGATCGAGGACTTGTCCGCTGGCGGGGCTGCGCCAAATTGATAGTTTTTCCGGTTCGCCGCTAACGGCTATGCCCTCTACAATTACATCCGCCCATTGATGCCATTCGGTGTTTTTGATGTCTGGTGGTACGACAGCGAATCGGCGACTGGGGAAGCTTTGAAGCAGGTTTTCTATTGATGTTAATTGTAGGTAAAATCCCAGTTCAATGTAAGCTGAAACGCCGTTGTTTAGGTGTTTCGCGAACTCGGATTCTTGGCCGTCTGTCAGGATGGTGATTTGGGGGAATTCGGCGGCGATGCAGGTTTGGTCGATCGGCACATTGCCGGTTCCGGGACACCAATACAGTACGGGTGCTGTCTCGACGGCTAGCTGCTGTCGAATCCAGGTTGTTTTGCCACTTCCGGGCGGGCCCGCTACGGCGGTGATTGTAGGTTGACTCATAATACAATGATAATCGTTCTCAGTCAAATTAGCTCTTAGATATTTAGATTTAATTTGGCGATCGTACCCGATGCCCCTCCATAAGAGAGGTAGAGCCTCCGAACATCGGTTCCAATAATCCGATTTCCCGCGTGCCTGCCCTACACTAGATCTCTTGCAAAAATCGTTTTAATCAAATTTTGGAACGGGCAAGATGCCCATTCCACAGAAAAAAAAATTGTGGAACGGGCATCTTGCCCGTTCCTAGCTATTTTGCAAGAGGTCTACTATAATCGGGGCATCACTCCAGGAAGAAAGAAGACTTTATGCCAGCAGAAGGTTCGTATCAAGCCAGTACGTACAATCTGGAACTTGACGCAGAAATCCAGCGATTAAAAGCTCAAGTTGTGCTCAGTTGGGAAAAAGAAGCACGCACCTTAAAGTGGTTCGGTTTAGCCGACGGGATGAATGTTTTAGAAGCGGGTAGCGGGCCGGGATTTTTTACCGAACAACTTTTAAAATTACTGCCAAACAGTTTGTTAACAGCCGTAGAAATCGACCCGGTATTGCACGAGAAAGCTCTCGGATATTTGCAGGACAAAGGAGGCGATCGCGTGAATCGCATTCAAGCATCGATCGCAGATACTGGTTTAGAGGATAATACATTTGATTTTGCGATCGCCCGTTTGCTATTTGTTCACCTCCCAGATCCCGTCGCAGCAGCCAGAGAAATCTTCCGCATCTTAAAACCGAGTGGTAAACTGGTGATTATCGATAGCGATGCGGATCTATTTTGGCTGACAAATCCACCTTGGTCAGTCGAGATTGTCCGGGAGAAATTCAAACAGGTGATGGCCTCTCGGGGCGGTAATTTATGCGTAGGGCGAAACCTGTGCCGCATTCTGAAAGAAGCTAAGTTTGGTAACGTCGATTTAGAAGCCGTTGTCAGCCACAGCGATATCATCGGCATTCAAGCCTTTGAACCTTTGCTGGACTCCGGGCCGATTTTACAAATGGTCAAACAAGGGCTGATTTCCGAGTCGGAAATAGAGAGTTATCTAATTTCCCGGGATGAGTTTGCCGCTGCGGGCGATCGATCGATGATGAGTTTTTGGTTGATGGCTTGCGGGAAAAAACTCAATAGATATCTCCCATAATTGTTGTGGAACAGGCATCCTGCCTGTTCTTGAAGCTCTTTTTGCCAAATGTCTAATAGAAATATCGAATAACTCTCAAGTCGGGGGCGGGTTTATGAGATTGTCGATTATTGGCAATTATTGTTGGTGAACCCTTCTATTTTCTTCTTCTTTCTTTCTTCGTGTCCTTCGCGTCTTCGCGGTTCGTTTCTAACACAAATACCCAACCCAATTCGGCAAAACCTCCAGCGAACCATACCACCTCCCCGGAGAGCGAGGCGAATGCCAAACACCCTCCAGCACCAAATTTTCGGCCCCATCCAAAAGAGCAGCTTCAATCGGCGTAATTCCATCGCCCCAAGTTTCGCCCTTCCCCACAGTCAACTCGTAACTTTTATAGGCCAGCCAAGTTCCAAAACTAGGCTTACCAAAAACAGATTTCCCAGCAACGCAGACGTAACGCACCTGCGGGTGGAAAGCACCGGGATAATGAATTTTGACAAAATCTAGATTTTTGCGCGTCCAGCGCTCTTGAGAGACGTGTGGCGTGCCTAAACTAATTAAAGTGTTGACCCAAGGGTGAGCTTCCCACAAACCCGCATCCGACCGCACGTCGCCGTGAATTGTATAAGGCTTTTCGCCTAAATAAATCCGAGAAATCCAGCCGCCTGCGGAATGACCGATGAGATTTACTTGAGAGACGCCGTATTGCTGTAACATTTGTTTGACCGTGCGATCGAGCTTCCGCAAAATTGGCACCATCGATCGCCCGCCAAAAGTCGGCAACCAATCTGCCTTGCCCAGTGGTACTGTTACAGTTGGGAAACCGCGATCGACCAAAGATTTTTCTAATTCCCGATAGTCTGAAGCAGCAGCAAAATATCCTGGCAAAATCACGGTAGGTAATGGCATTATCAATTTTAGATTTTAGACTTTAGATTTTTCGGCCGGGGTGCTAGGATCTATTTTTCAACTTCAAAGACGCTTGCCGAAGCATCCTTTGGATGGCTAACATCTCTTGCTCGTTAAACTTTTTGCTTGGGGAATATCTACTTCTATGGCTCGCGAGCCGATTCCAACATTGTATTTTACCCTAGTTGTCGTTCACTTAGAAGACCGTTTTCTACTGGTACAAGAGCGCAAGTACGAGCAGCAGTGGTATCTGCCAGCAGGGCGAGTAGAAAAAGGCGAGACTTTGCTTGAAGCTGCTCAGCGCAATACTGTCCAGGAAGCGGGCATTCCTGTGATCGTGGAGGGAATTCTCAGGGTAGAGCATACGGTGATGCCTAGGGGCAACGTGCGCCTGAGGGTGATTTTTGTGGCTCGTCCTGAAGATAAGACGCCACCCAAGAGCAAGCCGGACGAGTTTACTTTGTGTGCTGGTTGGTATTCTCTTAAAGAGTTAGACCAGTTGTCGCTGCGCGGAGAGGAAGTTCGGGAAATGTTTCAATATATGGCAAGCGGCGCTCCAATTTATCCGATCGACTTGCTGAGCGTTGAGGGAGCTCCTTTTAAAACTTACCGCTATCGGTGGTAAAAAGAAGGAAGAAGGAAGAGGGAAGAGGGAAGAGGAAAAAAGACTTATGCAGTCAGCTTTTTAGTCATCCGTCCAAATTCCTTTCTGTAACCGAATTGGAAACAGGGGTCGATCGCAGCGGCCGATCGTGTTTAATCGATTAATGCAGTTTGCCAGCCGGGAAATGACGGTATTGCAGCGGTCTTTTTTGTGAGAAGGCACTAGCGATCGGGCAATTTCCAGGGCGATCGTGCTATGCTTGTACCTTTAAATTGCAAATTTTTTAGTTTTGACCCGCTCCCCATAAAAAAATATCGGTAACAAATAACCAATAACCAATAACCAATTCTCGATCGTCATGACTGACTCATCCTCCCTAGCCAACGCCCTTTCCGAACCGCTGCGCCAGCCTTTTTGGTGGGCAGCCCTAGCTTCTGTCGGCCTTCACGGAGTGCTCGGAGTAAGCGCCCCGACAATCTCAAACATCATCTATGGTGGTGGCAATTCCTCAAAAAACATCCCCGGTTCCGTCGGATTCGTACAACTAACTCCCGCAGAAGCCGGCCGCCTGCCACAAACCATACCACCGCGATCGTCCAATAAGCCGTTTTCGATCGCACCAGTTCCCGTTCCCACCTCGCCCAAGTTAGCTCCCCCTTTGCCCCCTCCACCGGTTAACTTGCCCGCCCTGCCACCGGGAATGCCACCTCCTGGATTCTTTGCGCCTCTCGATCCCCCTCTCCCGCCATTAACTGCCCCAGCCGCCCCGCAGTCACAAACTTCAGTTCCAACGGTCAAACCCCCCTCTCTCAAAACACCAACTTTCGTCCCCCAAGGGCCTCCCAGCGGTTTGATTTTCCCGCCATTACCCGGTAATTTCGATCGTAATATCCCCCCACCGCCACCAGGAGTAACAGGATTACCCCAGCTTCCTGGCGGCACCTCCGAAGATGAGGCAGAGACTCTCAAAAGGGTTATAGCCAGTAGAGGCGGACTCCCGCTATTCCCAGACGGAGCTCCAGTCTTTACCCCGGAATTCCCCATTGGTGGCAGGAATTCTGGGCCCGATGGAGTACCGAAATTGACTCAAAAAGATCCCAATAAACGGAATCTCATCGCAGAAACTCCCGAAGAAAGAATCAGGAGGCAACAATTTGACCAGGGACAGCAACAGCTAGAACAGCAGGGAGTTCCCGGTTCAAACTTACCCAAGGACAGAGAGACATTGCTGGCTGCTGCTAATACCTATGTTGCTTTGTTTAATGACTTCAAAAGAGCTTACCCCGACTTGGAAATGACGGGGCCGACTCCTGTGACTGTCGCTTATCCCAAAGAAGCTTGCTCGCAAAAACTCGAAGGAACGGCAGTTTTCGGAGCAGTTGTCAGCCCTCAAGGTTTGCTCAAGGCAGAGCCTAAGCCGATCGTCCCCACAGGTTACGGTATTCTCGATACTGTGGCTAAAACAGCGATTATTAACCCTAATCTGACATTTCAAGCAGCCAGCACCCACAAGCTTTACCAGTTGGCTGTCGCGTTTAAATACGACGAAAAAGTTTGCAGTGGCATTCCTGTCACCCCATCCACAACCCCAACCAGGCCCACAGGCCCGCAGCCGCTAGCGCCAGCCCCGACAGCACCCAAGCCGACAGGCGAACAGTCACCAGCCCCTGCGGAAGTGAAACCGCAGTTTGAGAAGCCTCCGGCGCCCTCTAACAAACCGCAACCAGGGGCCCAACAGTCGCCACAGCCCTCACCAAAACCCGCAACCAAACCGTCACCCTCACCTCAACCGAAACCCGCCGCCGAACAATCTCCTTCTCCCCAACCGAAACCAGCCCCCGAACAGTCCCCGCAGCCAGAAGCTGCACCTTCTCCCGCCAGCGAGCAGTCCCCGCAGCCAGAAGCTGCGCCTTCTCCCGCCGCTGAAGTGTCTCCCTCGCCAGAAGCTGCGCCTTCTCCGGAATCTACGCCTTCTCCCGCCGCCGAAGTTGCGCCTTCTCCTGCGCCTTCTCCTGCTACGGCCAATTAATTGTTAATTGGGTGGGAATTGGTATTTGGTAATTGGCGATCAGTCAGTAGGGTGCGTCAGTTGCAATATTTGTTGCCTAGCAAACCAATTTATATTTGCTGGCGCACTCTACATTTTTAACTGGATCTGACCTAAAAAAATCCCACCCAATTACCAATTCCCCATGCCCCATGCCCCATGCCCTGGGAAGGCCAATCCCTCCGCTTCACCCAATTCCCCATGCCCCATGCCCCATGCCCCATGCCCTCTCAATTGTATTGGACTTTATACATTTGGAATAAGTCGCCGTTTTGTTTTTTTACTACTTTAGCGCCTGCCACTTTAATCATTTTTTCCCAGTCTTCTATTGTCTCTAAGAATACTTCGCCTGCTCGATAAGTTTCCAGAATTGCCCAATCTTCTGCTAGAGGTGCATTGGGATTGAGGACATCAAACACAAAATGACCGCCTGGTTTTAATACTCGCTTCACTTCTGCCATGACAATAGCCCAATAATCTATGGGAAAATAGCAACTAAAGCCTGTGGCGATGCACAAGTCAAATTGATCCTCTTCGTAATTTAAGCGATGGGCGGGAGCCAATTCTACGCCTTTAAATAGCTTGGAATTAAGTTGAGGGCCGCGAGCGTTTAAGGCATCTCGGGCGGCGCTGCTGATTTCTTGACCGTAAAAAAGGGCTTCCCAATCCCGCCAAGGATAGATCAGAAAGCTGACTCCGCAGCCAATATCTAAACAGCGCTGATTTTTTTGGGGTTTGGCAATTTTCCAGAAGGGAGAAACTGTTTTTTGTTGCAGTGTTCCGGCGACTGATTCCAGGAAAATCGGCATTGCTTCGACTTCTTCGGGTAAGGCGAATGCTTCTCCTCGATATTCGCGATCGAACCGAGATGCAACCTGCGATAGTAAAGCTTGCCAGCTATCTGATTTGTCTTTGGCAAACCAAGTCTGCTCTTGACCTGCTGCTGGGCGTTCCGACTTTTTAGACATTCTTTAATTACCAAGAAATTGGGTCTAAAGCCCCGTCCTTCTAGGACGGCTTTAATTTTTTAATTATTGCACTATTCCATTTCTATCTACCATCTTAGCCCTAGATAAGCTATTATAGAGATATGCTAAACATGACCTACGAGTACAAACTAGAACCCACTTCATCCCAATCTCAGACCTTTGACCACTGGTTAGAAGTCTGTCGCAAGGTGTGGAATTATGCTCTTAGAGAGCGGAAAGACTGGTACAACTCAAGGTCATGTGCAATCAACGCCTGTAGCCTAAAATCCGAATACATTATTCCCGTTGATAGCCCTAGACCAAACTTTGCCGTGCAGTGCAAATCTTTGACCACCGCTAGACAAAGTAATTCAGAGCTAAAAACTGTCCACTCCCAAGTATTGCAGCAAGTTCTCAAGCAATTAGAGAAAGCCTTTACTTCTATGTGGGAATCAGGTTTTGGCTTTCCGAGGTTTAAGAAGAAAGGCAGAATCAGAAGTTTCCTGTTCCCTACTCCTAATCAAACCGTAGTAATCGGGAATAGGATTAACCTACCCAGTATTGGCTTAGTTAAGTTCAGAGATTCTAGACCTATCCCTGATGGTTTTGTAGTCAAGCAAATCAGAATAGTTAAAAGAGCCTCTGGATACTTTGCCATGTTAGCTTTAGCTCTAGATGTAAGTATCCCTACTACCATGCCTCATGGCTATGCCCTAGGAATCGATCTAGGTTTAGAGAAATTTCTCGCTACCTCCGATAATGAACTAGTTGCCAGACCTAAATTCTTTGTGGATGCTCAACGCAAGCTGAAATCGCTGCAAAAAGTAGTCAGTCGCAAAAGAATCGGGTCAAAAAACTGGCAAAAAGCTCAAAAAAAAGTAGCAAGATACCATCAACATATCAGTGACAGTAGGAAGGATTTCCATTTCAAAACCGCCCATCATCTCTGTAATCAAGCAGGAATGATATTTGCTGAAGATTTGAATGTCAAAGCAATGGCAAAAGGGATGCTCTGCAAGCACACTCTAGATGCGGGATTTGGACAATTTCTATCTATTCTGGAATATGTTTGTTTCAAGAAAGATGTATTTTTATTAAAGGTAGATAAAAATGGTACATCTCAAACCTGCCCTCAGTGCCAGACTCATACAGGAAAGAAGCCTTTGAGCTTAAGAATTCATCAATGTCCTGAGTGTGGATATGAAGCAGATAGAGATGTAGCAGCAGCGCAGGTAGTAGTCCAGCGTGGGCTTGCAGCGGTAGGGCATACCGTCAAGATGCTTTCAGAGGGTAAAGCTACTAGGCTCCCTGTGATGAAAGAATCCCCGTCTCTTTAGAGCGGAGAGTGTCAACTTCTAGAGCCTTTGAGTGCTTTTGTAAAGTTTTGACGGTAAGGCTTATTAAAAATTAACGCGGGCCACAGCAGCGACAGTTTCAGCTTATTTGCAAAACTTCTGTCGAAATTAGTGCGATCGAAACCATTCCAAAATTTCCAAATACCGCCGCCGTAAGCGACTAGCAACACTAATCCAATTAACGGTTCCATTAAATAACCCCCTAAGCGAGTGATTGGATTTTTCGTCAGCGAGCCTGTATCGCTATTCTTAATCTATCATTTTTCAACTGCTCTGGTGCAGAGATACGCCCTTGTAATTCTACCTTCAGCTAGAGACTTGAAAATCCCCGATCGCCACAGACTGAAAAATATAGCAGAAGGAAGAAGGAAGAAGGAAGAAGGAAGAAGGAAGAAGGAAGAAGGAAGAGGGAGGAAGGAAGAGGGAGGAAGGAAAAAACAAAAAACAAGAAGCAATATTCAGCAAGGGTTTCAGCAATTAAGAACAGTCCAGTCGTCGGCTGCGGTTGCTATAAAAGCCAAGCAGATACCTTTCAGGGTGCAAGATGCAAGAAACGACTTCTGGCAAAAGTCGATGATTCTGAGGATTTACGCAACATTCCCTACAAATTGGAGTTCTATCGCGCCCTTTCTCAGATTCCACCCAAAAGTTGAAATCGGTGGCTGTTGGGCGACGGCTTCTCCTTCCTGGATTTCTGAGACGTGGGATAACTCAAAGATAATTAACACTGATAGTTAGTACCCCACAGGTTACAGCAGGCAAGCTTTTTCTAGCGGACAATAACGGTAGAGAGGTTTCTAAGTAAGGAGGATTGTTTATGCGTGCTGTGCTGATGGCTGGGGGGTCGGGAACGAGGCTCAGACCTCTGACGTGCGATTTACCTAAACCGATGGTGCCGATTCTGAATCGCCCGATCGCAGAACACATTATCAATTTGCTAAAAAGGCATAATATTACGGAAATTATTGCGACGCTGCACTACCTTCCCGATGTCATGCGCGAATATTTTACCGACGGGACAGACTTTGGCGTTCAAATGACCTACGCTGTGGAGGAAGACCAACCGCTGGGTACGGCTGGTTGTGTCAAAAATATTGCGGAATTGCTCGATCGAACTTTTCTGGTCATCAGCGGCGATAGCATCACAGACTTCGACTTGACAGAAGCTATCAAATTTCACCGCAGCAATAAATCCAAAGCTACGTTAATTTTAACTCGCGTTCCCAACCCAATGGAATTCGGGGTAGTAATTACGGAAGAAAATCACCGGATCAGTCGCTTTCTGGAAAAGCCTTCTAGCAGCGAAATTTTCTCCGATACCGTCAATACCGGCACTTACATTTTAGAACCAGAAGTATTGGACTACCTGCCGGCAAATCAAGAGTGCGACTTCTCGAAAGACTTGTTTCCGCTGCTGTTGGAAAAAAACGAGCCGATGTACGGTTACATCGCGGAGGGTTACTGGTGCGATGTGGGCCAGTTGGATGTTTACCGGGAAGCTCAGTATGACGCATTGCGGGGAAAGGTCAAACTGGATTTGAGCTACTACGATGAAGTTCGATCGGGACTTTGGGTAGGTCAAAATACTTTTATTGACGATAGCGCGATCGTCGAAGTACCTGCCATGATCGGCAACAATTGCCGAATTGGAGCCCGAGTTAAAATTAACGCGGGTTCAGTAATCGGAGATAATGTGACAGTCGGGGCTGATGCTAACATTAAACGTCCGATCGTCTGGAATGGAGCAATTATCGGCGAAGATGCTCATCTCAGGGCCTGCGTGATTTGCCGCAGTACCCGCGTAGACAGGCGCGCCCACGTCCTCGAAGGTGCTGTCGTCGGTTCAATGTCCATTGTCGGAGAAGAGGCGCAAGTCGGCCCTTCCGTGCGAGTTTGGCCGAGCAAAAATATTGAATCCGGCGCTCTGTTGAATCAAAATTTAATTTGGGGAGAACAAGCTAAACGGAATTTGTTCGGCCAGCGGGGCGTTCAAGGACTGGCCAATGTGGATATTACCCCGGAATTTGCCGTTAAATTGGGCGCGGCTTACGGCTCAACTTTGAAACCAGGGGCTTCGGTATCGGTTTCTCGGGATCAGCGCAGTATTTCGCGGATGGTTTCGAGATCTTTGATTGCGGGTTTGATGTCGGTGGGAATTAATGTAGTCAATTTGGAATCGACGGCAATTCCGATCGCGCGCACGGTTTCGTCTACGATCTCAATTGCTGGCGGCATTCACGTTCGGATTTCGCCCGATCGCTCCGACCACATTTTAATTGAATTCTTCGATATCAAAGGTATCAATATCACTAAAGCTGCGGAGAAAAAAATCGAGGGCGCTTATTTTAAGGAAGATTTACGCAGGGCTCTGATTCCCGAAATTGGAGATATGTCGTACTTTAACCAAGCACTCGACGTTTACAACCGGATGTTTGAGCGGCAGATGAATGTTGAGGCAATTCGCTACAGCAATTCTAAGGTGGTGATCGATTACGTTTACGCGGTTTCCGGAGCAATTCTGCCACAAATGCTCGCCAAATTCGGCTGTGATGCGGTGGTACTCAATGCCAGTCTCAAGCAGACTTCTCTGAGCAACGGAGAACGGGAATATTTGCTCGACCAACTCGGCCGGGTGGTAAAAGCACTCAGCGCTAATTTTGGCGTGCAGGTGTCTGCGAACGGCGAACAGCTCATTTTGGTAGACGAGTCGGGAATAGCGATTCGTGGGGAAATGCTGACGGCGCTGATGGTAAATTTGATGCTGACTTCCCATCCCAGAGGTACAGTAGTAGTACCGGTGAATGCGTCTTCTGCGGTGGAGGCGATCGCCCGCCGCTATCAAAGCAAGGTAATCCGCACTAAGGCAAACCCAAGTGCATTGATGGAAGCCTCTAACAGGAACCCGAATGTGGTTTTGGGCGGTAGCGGCAATATGGGTTTTATTTTCCCGCAATTGCATCCGGGGTTTGACGGAATGTTCTGCATTGCTAAAGTGATAGAAATGATGACGATTCAGGAGCGATCGCTCGGACAGATCAAAGCGGAACTTCCCCGCGTCACCCACCGCAGTTACAGTGTCCGCTGTCCTTGGACGGTAAAAGGTTCGCTCATGCGGCATTTGGTAGAAACTCATTCGCCCGATCGTTTAGAATTAATAGATGGAGTGAAGATTTTTAACTACAGCGACGACAATTGGGTATTAGTTTTGCCCGATGCTAGCGAACCCACCGTTCATATCTTCGCCAACAGCGAGGACAGAGATTGGGTATCTGAAACTTTGAAAGAGTACCGCGCCCTCGTTCACGATTTTGTGACCCAAAGCGAAGAGGCGGTTCGACAAGATAAATTTGGTAATGGGTAATGGGTAATTGGGAATTGGGAATTGGGAATTGGGAATTGGGAATCGGTAATGGGTAATCGGGTATTATATTATGTCCGGTTATGCAACGATAATTCAGTTCTTAGTAAGGACTTTAGTCCTTATTAATTCATATATAAAGAGAGGACTAAAGTCCTCACTACAAACCCTCGCTTTCCCAATGACTAATTCCCTCTTTGCCCAATTCCCTCTTTGCCCAATGCCCAATGCCCAATTCCCAATTCCCAATTCCCATTTAAGTTATGAATAGCTGCATTTTAATGGCGGAAATAATTCAACAACCGCAACTCCGTTATACTCCAGACAATCAACTTCAAATCGCTGAGATGCTGGTGCAGTTTCCAGGGTCGAGACCTGAAGATCCGCCAGAACATTTGAAGGTGATAGGATGGGGCAATTTAGCTCAAGAAATTCACGACAAATATCGCGAGGGCGATCGCGTGATTATTGAAGGGCGGCTGGGTATGAATACGATCGACAGAGATGGTATCAAAGAAAAGCGCGCTGAACTGACAGCCCAAAGAATTTACACTCTCGGCGCCGATGCTATGAGCGCTGCACCCGCAGCTAGAACCGCCCCCGAACCCGCTCAAATTCGCGACACCGCCCCGGCTAATGTGCCGAGCAATGTCGTTCCCATGAGTTCCCGAGGCCGCAGTTCTAACAGCGCTCCAGCCCCTGCTAACCGCCCGTCTAGTTCGGATTGGAACTCGCATCAGTCTTCGGACTCCGATCGCAAGTCTGGTTCCTCTAACGAAGCTGACAATCCAGATTACGATCCGATTCCGTTTTAAGAGCCGATTCCGTTTTAAGAGCCGACGGCGAATAGATCCGACGGCGAATAGATCCGACGGCGGTTGAAACCGCGTCTACACAGGCAAAACCCGCCTCCGCGGGTTGAAAAACGGGTGGTTAAATTTACGTTATTTTCTTCAGTCTGCGGAGGCAGACTTCGTTTTTGTAGACGCGGTTTCAACCGTACGTCATCGTTTGTAGACGCGGTTTCAACCGTACGTCTTGGTTTGTAGACGCGGTTTCAACCGTACGTCATCGTTTGTAGACGCGGTTTCAACCGCCGTTTGATCCGATCGCACAATTTCCCGATCGGATCGCACAATTTCCACCCCAAAAACGCGAGCAAACTCAGCGATAACGATCGCCCTAACTCGATCGACCTCAATCCCCGGAATAAACTGCTCTAAACTACCAATCGGTCGATCGGGAATCCCGCAAGGTACAATTTGCCCAAAACCTGCCATATCCGGGCAAACATTCAAAGCAAAACCGTGCATCGTAATCCAGCGACTGACTTTAATGCCGATCGCACCCACCTTGCACCCATCCACCCAAACCCCAGTCATTCCCGGAACCCGCGAACCCTTCAGCCCGCAAACTTCCAGCACCCTCAGCAGCACCTCCTCCAACTGCCGCAAATACCAGTGCAAATCCTGCTGGTGGCGGCGCAAATTCAAAATCGGATAGCCCACCAACTGGCCCGGACAATGGTAAGTCACCTCACCGCCCCGCTCAACTCGGTGCAATTCCGCATGAGTTTGGCTCGGGTCAAACTTCAGAAATTCCAACTTCGATCCCAGCCCCAAAGTGTAAACCGGCGGATGTTCCAGCAAAATCAGCACATCCGGCAAATCGGGATTGTCCCGGCGTTCTTGCACGAGTTTTTGCTGGATTTCCCAAGCTTGGGAGTAGGGTACTTGTCCCCAATCGAGGAGCAAGCACGGTTCGGGGATCGCAGGTTGATGAATGAGAGGGGAAATCATGAAAAAAATCAACAGTGTTTTTACGGAATATTTACGCAGTTAAAATCAAGAATTGTCAACATATGAAAAAAGATTTGGAAGATAAGTGTTTTCTAGAATACATAGTGCTATTGTATAAACTATACCCACGTTACAGAAGGGAGGGAGCTCTATGAAGCTTGTTATCCAGGGTAAAAATATAGAAATCACCGATGCCATTCGCGAGTACGTCAATCAAAAAGTTGAAAAGGCAGTTAGCCATTTTCAAACTTTGACGACGGAAGTGGATATCCATCTATCGGTGGCTCGTAACCCCAGGATCAATCCTAAGCAGACTGCTGAGGTGACTATCTATGCTAACGGCAGCGTGATTCGGGCTGAGGAAAGCACGGAAAGCCTGTATGCTAGCATCGATTTGGTCGCAGACAAGATAGCTCGTCAACTGCGGAAATTTAAGGAAAAACGCCACGACAACAAGACCCAGAGTAGTGCCAAAACGGTTACGGCAGTTGAAGAACATCCTGTAGTAGCAGATTTGATTGGCGATCGAACTCCCGAACTTCCACCCGAAGTAGTACGGACAAAGTATTTTGCCATGCCTCCAATGACTGTGCAAGAAGCTTTAGAACAATTGCAGATTATCGACCACGATTTCTATATGTTTCAGAATGCAGAAACAGGCGAAATTAATGTGCTTTACGAACGCAAGAGTCAAAGCGGCTATGGAGTTATCCAGCCTCGCAATGCTAACGGCCACGGTAATAGTAAGAATGGCAAAACCGCCCACAACGTAGCACATGAAAAATCAGGTGCTGCGAAAGGTTAGATAATTGCTAATAGCAAAGAGAGGACTAAATTCCTCTCTTTGTCTTACTCTTCCTCTGTGTTCTCTGCGCTCTCTGCGGTTAAATCAATCCGATCCAATCATATCTAACCTTTAATACCTTCCAAAGTTTTGAGAGACTCAGCAACGTGCGCCTTAAAATCCAGCATTGAGTCAAAAATATGCTTGACAACACCTTGTTTGTCAATGACGTAAGTGACTCTACCGGGCATAATCCACATGGTAGCTGGAACCCCGTACAATTGCCGCACTTTATTGCCAGTATCGCTCAACAATGTGAAAGGTAACTGATATTTGGTAGCAAATTTTTGGTGAGACTGCTGCGAATCATCGCTAATCCCAATTACTTCTGCACCTGCGTCTTTGAAAACTTCATAACTATCACGAAAAGCGCAAGCTTCCGCAGTACATCCGGGCGTGTCATCTTTGGGGTAAAAGTAGACGATGACATTTTTTTTGCCTTTAAAATCCTTGAGACTGACTGATGAGCCAGTTTGAGATAATAAGCTAAAATCCGGTGCGATGTCTCCTACTTTGACAGTCATATTTATTTAAGTGAGTGTTTTGTTTATTGATTATTATACGGTAGTTACGGGAAGAGGATTTTGAACCGCAGATGAGGGCGGATGAACGGAGATGAACGCAGATGGGTTAATTGGCATCTTTTGATAAAATCAAGTTGAGCACGTTCAACTCGTTGGAGCTCAACAGGTACTTATCTGTGAACATCTTGGATCGACTTTGTTCTAAACTGTAGCTTCTAAACACGATAAATGGGAAGTCTTGGTACTTGTGTCCGATCGGCATTACACTATCTACAGGGTAGAGCGATCGCATATAAGCCGACAAAATATCCCGAAACTGCCTGTCTTCCGGTTCCTCCAGCCCGCTGTCAGCAAAATACTCCTGCATTTCCTCCCCGCTAACGAAAGCAAACAGCGGTATGGCATAATAGCGATCGAACTGTTGGCTGAGTTGTTCAAAATACTGAGTTTTCTCCACATCGCCGTTGAGAAATTGCAAAAGCTCGATCGCACCTCCTCTTATAGCCGATCGTACATTCTCCGGGTACGACTTGCTATCCCTAATTAGACGCATTTTTTGCAGCAACCCATTATCTCTACATTTCTGAATTTGTTCGCGTAGTCGCATCTGGTATTTTTCCAGCAAATTTTGATTAGCTAGAGGCACTACTAACAAACTACCACAAATATGACCAATCTCTAGATGATCGTAACTCAGCAAACCATCCAGCGGATTGCACTTCTCCAAAAACTTCTTGTTAAAATCATCCCGCATTTCCAGATAGGAATCGCCCTTCTGACGAGAGTTATCAGAATTCGTCAAAACAAACTCCCCACGAGCCAAAAGCTCTTCTAGACTTGTATAAACCTCCTTTAGCAACCTATTTCCTCGGATGCTTTCGCTCTTTAGCGTTTTAATCAGAGAAGCCATCTTGTTACTAAAAGTATCTCCCACTGCGGAAACCGACTTACCACCAATCGGAATCATCACAAACTTTTCCCTACCTAAATAACCATATCCGACAATTCGCGTCATCACCGCCGTCTTCAGAATTAGCAGTAAATTCAACAAACTCAACTTACTTTCTTGTAGGGAAAGTTCCGCATCATCAGCGTAATAAACTGCTGTATCAGACACGTAAAAAACTAACTCCTTATCTTCACCATCAAGAGTTTTCCCCTGTTTATCTTCGCCGCGCCCCCGATAAATTACCTGTATCACTTCCATCAGATTTTTCTCAATCTGGAAGTGAGCAATATCAACTAAAATGTGCTTCGTTTTCGGAAAAGATAAGCCGCGACTTCCAGATGCAGTCATAAAGATTACTTTAGCTGTATCTTTGCACTCTTGTATTTTTGCTTTCTCCTCTTCCGAGATATTCGCATGAATTTCTAGATAATCTTCAAACTGATTAAATTCTCGTTTTTTTTGAATTTTATCAATCAATTCTGCCAATCTTCGCTTATTTTGAATATAGACGATAATTTGTTGGACATCAGCTTTGGCTAATCGCTGATTGATATCCTGAATTATTTCAGACTGTACTCTTTTTACTAAATTATTATCCTCCTTTAAAGACGCATCTTCATTATATTTAACAGCTTCTACAAATACCTTATAAGTTATCTCTAAACTGCGGGCTGGATAAGAATTGGCATTAATTACCGTTGCGGCTAGCCGTTTGAATTCAAAAGGAGTAACTTGTAAAGGTTCAATTACATCCGAATTTTTAGCTAACTTTTTAAAATAGATTTTATCTGGTTCTGGGGATGTATTTTCAAGGTGTTGTTTAATCACATCAGGGTCAACAATCGAAGCATCAGCTACAATAATTTTAGTATTAAAACCATGTTGTGGCTTATGCAACTCATGCTTTTTAACCATCTTGGCAATTCCGGCTAGAAACTCAACGCCACCATCATCTCCTGTAATTTCATCTATCATAATGAAGATGTGTTTGATGCGCCTAGATATTTCTTGCATCTTAGTGGGAATGACTAATTTTTCTCGTTTGTTGTAAGTATCTTGAAATATCTGTTCTAAATAATCAAGGGTACTTTGTCGGTTTTCTTTCATCCTTAAAGATTGGATGGAAACCGTAGCTACAATATTATTAGAAGTTTGACAGTTGATTAGGCTATAAATTCCATTACAAATGCTATTTAGCACTCCCATAGTTTTGAGGCTAGCTGGTTCAATTACGGTTTCATTTTTTCTGGCAATTTGCCGTTGGTAATTTTCTTTTACCTGATTTTCTGAATTGTCTTTGAGAAAATTAACCGTTTTTTGTGCAAAGTTTTCGCTGCGGCTATTCGAGTTATACTTGACTGTACGCTTTCCCGAATAACTGGCGATAATATCGGAGTTTGTGTTAATGCAGAATAACCGATTATCGCACAGTAAACCAGTCTTTTTATCCTTAAATTTCTCGATGATATCTAAGTTTACTTGCTTGCGGGGACTGACGTATAAGAATAGGAAGCCGTCGTCAATATGGCTTTTCAGAAAATTTGCGATCGCAGTTGTTTTACCTATTCCCGGATTCCCAGTCAAAAAGATATAAGTTGCATCAGATTGAAGCGCTTTCACAATCAATTGGGCGTGAGCATTTCTCAAATGCAAGCCGCGATCAATTTGCAATTCATCTGCCATTTTATCTGATATAATATCAATGGAATTAACAAAATTATCGATCCGTTCAGTATGACATATAGGTTTAGTAACATTTTTGTCTATTGCTAACACAGAATCGACAAACTTTCGCCCTTCTTGGAAACTGCGAGACGCATTGAGTTCGATTACACCTAAAACTTCGGTGCGAGAATCACTAATTTCTTTGTTGGTAACTTCTTTTTTGTAAATTTCGGCGCAAGTTGTTAAGAGCTTGAGTTTGTCCTGGCGTAGGGAAATTGTGCTAATATTGCGATCGCCATAACCCACCACATTCAACAAAACCTCAGCATCTTGTCCCAGGATACCTGTTTGTTGCAGAAATCCATAGAAGCTGTGAGCATAGCTACCAGCTTGAATTAACTTAGTGCTTTCCTTATCCTTATACTTAAAAGCTGTGAAATAGCCTTTCAAATCCTCCGAGAAATCAACACCCAAAGTGCTAGTATCCATCCGCAGATTAGAAAACACACTTTTGGAGCGTAAATAGCTAATTTCTCTGAGCAAATACTTCCGAATCACCTCTATTTCATTGATATCCTCCGGTTTGGGAGCGAGAGTCGGAGAAAACACAGACAAATCAACGCAGAGAATTCTAAAATCATTCCCATATTGTAACAGCATCAGCGTATCAGCCTGCAAAAACTCGCCTTTTTTCGAGTAACGGCGGATGTACGAGTTAATCTGATCATCTAATAAACTAATTCTGGCAGTTGTCAACTGAGATAATAGCTGTTTAAATACTTTTTTTTCATCCTTATTGTAGGTTCTAATACTATTCTCATTACTAAAATTGCACTGACAATATACAATCTCCAACCGCCCCAAAGTCCAGCCTGTAGATTTGATGTACTCCCGGAAAAAGTTCAACCCACCAAGAAAGCCTTTTTGGACAAAAAACAAACTCCATTTCTCAGCGATTTCAGTATCTAAACTAGCCAGCAACTTAGCTTCTCTGATCATTTCCGCCATCATCTTTGGCAATTTTAGCTGCTGTAAATCCAGACGATAGGAATCTCCGAAATTATGAGCTAGCTTTTCCTTTTGGATATACGCCAGAATCCCGATATTGAATCCAACCTCAAACAGCCGTCCAAAATCTTCACTAATCATGATTGCGTACCTCCATCACCGACATTCAAGACTTCTCTTACCTTATTCAAAAAAGCCAGCGAGTTAAATTCTGCATTCCCACCCGCATGATTAAATATAGATAAAGCACCAACAGAATCATCGCCAATAATCCGCTCATAGGGATCTAGTTTCAAACTAATATTTTGGCGCGCTTCATACCTAGAAAAGTGGAAGATGGTAAGATAATGCAGCAAAGTATCTTTGATTTCACCAGCATAAATCAAATCTTCGTGAAGGTCTTGGTCATCCAGAATCCCATCATATATATGCAATAGTGTTGAGTAGGAAATCACGCCGTTGTAAAAGTTTTTTTCTCCCGGCTGCTTGACTTTAATCCCGTTAAACAAGTTGAAAAATATCACAGCTTGCTGATTGCCTTTTGCAGACAATCTTTCAAGCTCCATTGCATCTTGAATGTAAAAAGATTTGCCTTGATCGCCTAGGAAACTGCGGACAAAGTATTTATCAAAAAACATCGGATAAATTTTGATATCTCGGCGCTCTCCCTTCAAAGTTCGGAGCATTTTTTTTGACATGAAAGACAATTCCTCATCTTCCTCAGTCTTGGTAATGTGCAGCGTACTCATGTAAGGTGCTTGGGAAATATATGCGAAATGCCGATATCCTTGGTTATAAAGCTGACTCATCACATCTTCAAGAATTACAGGTTCAGTATAAAGGCGGCTGACGCTGTAATTCTCGGAAAAGGTTTTCAGCATTTCAACTTGAATTGTGCTGTCGTTTAGCTGATTGATTCCGACAACTTCTCCGATTAAGCTGGCTTGTCTTTGGAAGCGGTTTTGATTACCTCTTTTTGCATCGCTATCCCGACTGGAGACGACAATAATTGCTAACTTATCCAACTCTGGAGATAGCTGCACATTGTCGAAGCAAAACTTTTTAGGAAGGATGGAATACATCGAACTCAAACCGTTACGGACACGGAAACCATCAACTCTTTCTCTAATCCGAAATCCTTGAGAAGTTGAGCGGTGTTTTTCACTCAAAATGTGAGATAATGTTTTAGAAACGTTAGCCATAAATTCTTCTGATGGCGAAGGGTGTTTATGGACGCCTTCATGGAGTCTCGCCATTGGAATAAATAAGTTTTCCGCCTTATTTTCTAGTAGTATTCTCATGCAGATATAAGACAGCAGCAACATGGTAAATTTATACACAAAAGCCGCCGCAGGTTGCAAACCTTTATCGCCGCTGTCTAGCCGTCTGTCGTCATAGGGAAACAAGACTAATTTGGTATTAAAATGGTTTTTGTAGATGTCTCTAGAACGCTGGGCTTTAGGTGCAGAAAGTACAGGCAAAACATCGACACCTTCGATATTATACTCCATGCTGAAAGTTTGGCGTTCATCTGTGGGGAAATAACGCACATCTTCGATGGTAATATTAACTGGTAATTGACAGATTACTGTTTCGCTGACAGTCGGCGGTTCGATGGCAATATAATGGAGTGTTTGCTTATAATTTCGCTCCATAATCTCATTGAAAAATTTACCATTCGTCAAAATATTGTCAATGTTTTCTAACAGACCCATTTTGAGGGTTACGTGTCTTGTTTCTGTTCGACTTGGTAAAATTGTCTGCCGTTCCAGAAAGCCTTTCAGCATTTTCTTGAGATGGCTGATTTTGTGCTTAATATTAAACTGCTTAAACCCTTTGATCAAGTTACGAAACAGCTCTCTTTTCGCCTCGTCGTCAGAACCTTTTAGGATTGGTAATACTCTTTGTTCAAAAATTGCGATCGGGTGATGATTGAGCTCAGCTTCAGCGTCGTAGTTTTGTGCTAGTGGATCATGGCGAGAAGCAAACACAAAATAGTAGAGCAGTGCTATTCTTAAGACCTTACGGGCGAATGTTTCGGTAATGGAATCTATAGAATCTTCCCCAATTGCTGCTTGGTGTTCTTCACTATCTGGATTTAGTAAATTTAGATAATATTCAAATGCTTCTTTTCCGCCGCGTGCTTGAACCGAGTTGTTAAATTTGATTTTGAGACCAAAAATAAATTTACGTTCGCTTTGAGGAGTATCGGTGCTTTCTCCCAAGCAACCTGCTACAATTGGGATAATTGGCAGTGCATCTAAAACTTCCGCTCTAGCAAAAATTTCTCTGTAATTAAATCGGAATCCTGCATAATTTACTTCGTATTCGCCATCAGCTTTACTGCTATCGTTGATATATTTTTCTAGCAATCTGAGCCGGCGAATCAAGTCTTCTAAATAGATGATGCCTACAGTATCTGTGCTGCTAGCGCGGATGTGTTCTAGCAGATACTCCAGATAAGTAATTTTTGCTTCTTTGTTAATTTTTCCGAGGGTTTCTTTGTCTACCAGTCGGATCAATTTGTAAAAATCTGAGTCTGGATTTTTGACCATCTCATCCAGACGATGGCTAAGTTCTTGCCTATCGTCGCTAGTATCGGCATTTTCCCTAATGTAGTTTTCCAAACCCTCTTTTAGCTGTTGTTCAAAAACATCAGTATTTCGCACCGCAATCGTCAATTTATGCAGCTTTAAAGTGGCGTGGCTACCAGAATCGAGAGGTTGCAAAGTTAGCTTTTCTTTTTCTAAAGAAGGGTGGCGTTTGCCAAAATCGTATTTAAAGCCTAACTCTTGACCATTTCCCCGAAAAGATGGGGAACTTAAAGGAGTAATTAAGCTAGTGACAAACTTTTCTATAGAAGCATTTTGTGGTAACTTAGATTTTAATTGTTGTCGCAAACACTCTTTGATCTGCTTGATTCTGTCGCCAAAATGCTCCTCAACTTCCTGCGGAAAGTTCACAGTAGCACAATCTGCTTGACGTTCAAAGGAACCCAAGGGTTTCCGCACTTCTATTTTGGCAACGTCAGCAGCAATGGTATCAATATCGATAATTAGACGACGGGAATCGTCCGACACGCTAAAGGGATTGTTTCCCTGCAAAACTTCTAAAATCTTGTCCAGCAAATCACCATAGTCTACTGGAACTAAGTCACTGTCGTCCAACCTTAAGATGTTCACCCTGTTATCCCCTTCAAAAAGCTTGAATCCACTCTTTTATTTCGTATTCAGTCCAAATCCCATTTACCCAATAAGGATCGGCTTCAACTAATTTTCGCACAGCCGCCTCATCTTCTGCTTCGTAAATTGCAAAAACTTTGCTTAAATCTTTGGTTGGCCCGATCGCAATTAACACTCCCGATTCTTTCTGTTTGGCAAGTCCGGCTAAATGAGCGTCTCGAAATGGAGCACGTTTTTCGAGGACATCTTCGCAGTAACTTCCCCACATTACATATTTGGTCACGGTTTTGAGCCTTGGATGAATTTATTTGAAATTTATTGTACAATAAGTGTAGCAGGATTTGATAATTTTTTTTAGGATAAGATTGATTGACTACAGAGGGTGCTGAGGGCGCTGAGGAAGAGAGGGGAGAAAGAGAGACGTTTGTTAAATAGGAGGAGATAACTATGACTTTACTAGACCTTCGGCTGCTAACGGTTCAAGAATATGACCGGATGACGGAAATTGGTATTTTTGATGAGGATGAACGGGTAGAATTACTAGCAGGACAGATAGTAAAGATGGCCGCAAAGGGAACAGCACACGGTGCGGCGGTAAAACGAACAGAGAAGCTACTGGAAAACCGTTTGGGAGAGAGGGTTTTGGTGCGACTGCAAGACCCTGTTCGGCTCGATAATTACTCGGAACCTGAACCGGATATTTCTGTAGTTATACCAGATCCACTTTACTATGAAGACCACCATCCAACGCCATCGGAAATTTATCTGATTGTGGAAGTTGCGGATACTACGCTGAGAACGGATTGCGGGATTAAAGCGAAAATTTATGCTGAGTCGGGGATTGCTGATTATTGGGTTTTGGATGTGAATAATCGGCAACTTCATGTTTTTCGAGAACCGAGTCAGGATGGTTATCAAAGTCGGGTGATTCTGGCGGATGATGCGAGTATTTCTCTTTTGCAGTTTCCTGATTTTTATTTTTGTGTACGGGAGATGTTGCGTCCTTTAGTTACAAATTGAATTTCCCGGCGGTTGGAAACCGCGTCTACACAAACAAAACCCACCTCCGTGGGTTGAAGGAAGTTAGCCGTAGGGTGTGTCGCCATCAAAAATCCCTCACTAAATATCGAAAATCTCATGGCGACGCACCCTACAATTAGCTTCTCAAACTAACGCCGAATTTCTCGACTAAAACATCGCGGACTTTTTGTTGGGCTGGTTCGACATCGCTTTCGCTGAGTGTTCGATCGCCCGATCGATAAACCAACCGAAATGCTAAACTACGTTGTCCCGCCGGTACGTTTTCGCCGCGATACTCGTCGAAGAGTTCCACGGAATCCAGCAAACTACCCGCCGCCTGCTTCATCGCGCCCTGCATCTCAACTACCGGAACTTCCACCGGCGCGAAAAATGCGATGTCTCTGTCAGAAGCCGGGAAACTCGAATAACCTGCGAATTTGCGAGTCGAGTTGTGCGTTAGCGAAGCCCTCGTAGAGGATCGACCTAACTCACCCAACAACACGCCTAAATCTAATTGAAACACATAAACCTGTTCCGGCAAACCCTTTTCCTGCTGTAATTGCGGGTGTAGCTGTCCGAAAACTCCCAACCGTTTCCCGTTTAACGATAGCGCGGCTGTGCGGCCAGGATGCAGGCGTGGATTAGAGGAATCGCTTGCATATTCCACAGCCAAACTCAACTGCTGAAACACACTTTCTAGGACACCTTTCGCTTCAAACCAAGTCAAAGGTCGATCGCGCCCACCTTGCTGCCATTTCCACACAGTCGGGTCGCCGCCAATAATCCCCGCTACGGCGTCTGCTTCTTTCTTCGCATCCCCTTCTTTCCAAAAAATGCGTCCGACCTCAAAACCGTTGAGCGCGCCGTTTCCTTGCTCCAAATTGTACTGGAAAGCATCGATCGAACCCGACAGCATTTCCGTCCGCAAAGCCGAATACTCAACAAACAGCGGATTCGCTAGCACAACTTGATTGTCTCCCTCGGTTTTCACTAAGGAATAGTGCATCAACTCTGTTAAGCCTGCCGCCCGAAAAGCCGATCGCACATTCCGTATTTGCGCGTATTCTGGAGATAGATAACCAGGTTCTGTTTCGCTAGGCAAAGTATCGCAGAAATTGTCGTAACCGTGGAGTCTCGCGACTTCTTCGATTAAATCAATTTCCCTTTCTAAATCCCGGTAGCGGTAAGGCGGAACAGTTATCGCAAATACTCGTGCTTTTTCCGTCGCAGCCACTTCGCAGCCCAGGGCTGTGAGGATATTTTTTACTTCCTCCGGTTCCAGATAGGGAGAACCGCCGGTTGCTCCTCTTTTTAACTGTCCTAACACCAAGTTTATGCGATCTAGACGCAATTCGATCGATCGCGAAAAACTCATATCTTCCCCCGAACTCGCCGTTTTCTGCACCGTCGCAGTCCCGCCAGCCAACTGCAAAATTAGGGCAATAGCGCGATCGCACGCCGTCGTCAAAGCTGCCTGATTCACACCCCGTTCGTAGCGGATCGAAGCCTCACTCCGCAGGCCTTGGGCGCGGGCAGAACGCCGAATCGTTGCTTGGTCAAAAATCGCAGCTTCCAAAACTAAATTTACGGTTCCTTCGTACACTTCCGTGTCTTCGCCACCCATTACCCCAGCTAAGGCTACGGGTTTGTCGCTAGCAGTAATCAACAGATTTTGAGGTTGCAAATTGCGGTTTTGTCCGTCCAAGGTTTTGAAGGATTCGCCTGGTTTGGCAAAGCGCACGCCGATGCTGATGTCAGAAGTACCGGTGAAAGATTGCAGTCGATCGCGATCGAAAGCGTGCAGCGGTTGTCCCCATTCCAGTAAAATGTAATTAGTGACATCAACCACATTACTAATCGATCGCACTCCCGCCGCCTGCAACCGCTGCTGCAACCAAGCCGGAGACGGTGCAATTTTTACCCCTGAAATTTCGGTACCAATATAAATCGGGCAGCCTTGCAGTTCCGATATTTCTACTGCCAAATTCGGACTTTTTTCGCCATGAATCGCCACATCATTAGTTGTCGGAATTCTCAAACTTGCGCCAGTTAGTGCTGCCACTTCCCGGGCTACACCCACCATGCTTAAAGCATCTGCACGGTTCGCAGTTGCTGTCAAGTCTAGAATCACATCATCTAAACCTAAAAGCGGACGAATATCGCTGCCTAATTCGGGATTTTCTAGATCAAAGATATGAATTCCTGCTGATTCCTTCAACAATCCCAATTCGGCGAGAGAGCAAATCATTCCTTCCGAAGGAACACCCCGCAATTTAGCAGGTTTAATTTTCAGATCGATCGTCGATAAAAAAGTACCGACAACGGCTACAGGTACATAAATATCCGCCCTCGCATTGGGTGCCCCGCACACAATATTTAAGGGTTCAGGTTTGCCGACATCAACTTGACAAACTCTCAATTTGTCAGCGTTGGGATGTTGTTCGCAGGCGACTATTTTGCCCAATACTACGCCGTCGGCCCATGCACGCCTGTCTTCGATTTCTTCGACTTCAAATCCTGCCATTGTCAGGGTTTCGGCTAATTCTTCCGGGGAACTCGTCACATCGACCAATTCCCGCAGCCAGTTTAGAGAAATACGCATAATTTTGTCAGTAGTTTGTTGTCAGTGCTCGGTAGTTATTCGTCATTAGTCTACGCCGGCGGGCTTCGACTGTGCTGTCCGAGAATTTATTCGGGAAAACTTTTCATACCATACTAATTAAGATTTGTCAAGACTATTGTGGTAGATATCAGCAAAAACGAGCGATCGCCCTTTCGATCGATGTCTGCTGTGGGATGAGTAACATTCTCAATCAGAGAATGAGGTATGCTAGAAACATCTAACAGCGCAAAAAGCACTTAAGTTTAGAAAGACTTTACATAAAAAAGGACAACTTTAGCAAGTCTTTAAACTATCTTCAAGGATAATCTACCGCAAAAACTCACAGCAACGAGATAATTAAAATAGGGAAAAGATATCGGCCTAAAAGACTTAGGTGCAATTCCAATTCGCACGCCGCAGCACGGCCCGCCGGCAACTGATAGAGCTGTATTTCTAGCAGATGCGGTTTAAGGGAATTTGTGCAGTCGAGCGATCGCCAGAGCAAAATCAGAAAAATATAGGCAAACTCAATCAACATGAGCTACTGCGTAAATCCGGGCTGTCCACATCCTCAAAACCCTCCTGACTCTATTCTCCAGTGTCAGACCTGTGGTGCGCGGTTATTGCTGCGCGCTCGCTACCAAGTCATTGAACCTTTAGGACAAGGAGGTTTTGGAGCTACATTTCTGGCAAAAGACATCTCTTTGCCTGGTCAACCGAGTTGCGTGGTCAAGCAACTCCGACCCAGTAGTTCGTCGCCGCGAGTTTTAGAAATGGCGCGGGAATTATTCAAGCGAGAAGCGAAAACCCTCGGCCAACTCGGCGATCACCCGCAAGTGCCGAGGCTGTTAGATTATTTTGAAACCGAACAGCAATTTTACTTAGTTCAAGAGTATGTTAAAGGCTCGACTTTGAAACAAGAAGTCAAACAATCAGGGCGTTTCAATGAATCAGATGTTAAAAATTTTCTATTAGAAATTCTCTCGGTAGTGCAATACGTCCACAGCCAAGGAGTAATTCACAGAGACATTAAACCCGCAAATATTATTCGCCGCGCTCAAGACAATCACTTGGTTCTGATTGATTTCGGAGCGGTTAAAGACCAAGTTAGCCAAACAATATTATTAGACCCCGCCGACCAAAGCGCCAACACGAAATTTTCAGTTGGTACGTTTAGTTTTGCTCCCCCCGAACAAATGGCGCTGCGGCCGATATTTGCCAGCGACATCTACGCCTTGGGCATGACTTGTTTGTATTTGCTGACAGCAAAGTCTCCCAAAGATTTAGATTTTGATGCGGTAACTGGCGAAATTGTTTGGCAGCCCCACGTTCAGGTGAGCCCAAATTTTGCGCGGATTCTTGAGAAAATGCTCAAGCCCATGGTCGGCCATCGCTTTCAATCGACAGGAGATGTCGTCAAAGCTCTGAATGGCGAATTTGAAGACGCAGATCTTTGCAACGGCTTGACAACTCAATTCAACGCAGGTGGCCGCACGGTTGAAGAACCAACGATATTTAATAGTGATGCTACTTCGTTGCCTTCGCCCCAGATGAAAAACGATCGAGATTTGCGATCGAAGCAAAGCATCCGCACTAGAACTTCCTTCAGTCAATCGGGAAATACAGGGATGCAGCCGAGAGTTTCCCGGACTTTGGCTGAGTCTGGCAGAACTTTCGGAACTGCGGCCTTGTCCAATGGCAATTTAGCAGGACAAAAGGTAACGAAAGCGGTTGTAAAGTGGGAAAGTAACAGCTTGCGAGCGGCATATTTTAAAGGTAAACGCGATTTTGCTGACTGCGAACTGTCGGGTTTGCAATTGCCAAAAGCGCAGTTGGCGGGGGGAAATTTTTATCAGGCTAGGTTGGTGAAGGCAAATTTGCAAGCAGCGGATTTGTCGGGGGCGAATTTGGGCCACGCGAGGTTGGTGAAGGCAAATTTGCGATCGGCAAATTTGACTGAAGCTTATTGCAGCACTGCTAATTTTGAAGGTGCGGATTTTCGAGGTGCTGATTTGACGGGCGCTTATTTGAGCAAGGCGAATTTGCGGGGTGCGAATTTGTGCGGCGCGAATCTAACTGACGCTACAGTTACTGAGGAACAACTCGCAAGTGCAAAGACAAATTGGTTGACTACTAAGCCCGATGGTAAGCGGGGTTTTGGATTTTAATAGAAGGAAGAAGGAAGTTCGGCAACGGATTCTGTAGCGGATGTAACGGATGTAACGGATGGAAGTCCGATCGAAGTTGTAAGAAGGAAGAAGGAAAGAAGTAAGGAAGAAGGAAAAAGGAATATTTTCCTAATCTCTCTCAATCTCCTCCAATCTTCCCCAATCTCCCCCTCTCCCCCAACTGTCAACTGTCAACTGTCAACTGTCAACTGTCAACTGTCAACTGTCAACTGTCAACTGTCAACTGTTGAACCCTTCCCCCAGTCAGGTGATTCGTCTGGAGGAAGCTCGATCGCCCAAATTCGCCTAAATTAAAAAATAGCAATGGAGGATTCGATCGCACAAAAAATGAAACTGCTCAACCGCCGGACTCGTCCCCTTCTGCACGCCAGCATCCTGGCCCTGGCCTACTTTGTCACCGGAAAACTCGCAGCGTCCGTACTGGGACTGGTAAAAGCCGAAGCCTCCCCCGTGTGGCCACCCGCAGGTATTGCTCTGGCGGCAGTGCTGCTACAAGGGCGACGGATGTGGCCGGGAATTGCCCTCGGTTCGGTACTGTTAAACTCTACCTTCGCCGCGGGTATACCCTCCGCCGTGATTGTGACATCCGCTTTTAGCGTCACCCTGCAAGCACTGGCTGGGGAGGCTGTGCTCGCGCGGATCGGATTTTGTACTAAGCTCGATCGACTGCGAGATGTTCTGGGTTTGGTGGCGGGCGCTGTCATCGGGTCTACTTTGCTCGGTTCTGCACTCGGCAACTTGGGTACGTGCTTTTTTGGTTGGGCTCAGTGGAGCAATTTCTCTCGCAACTGGTGGACTACGTGGCTCGGAGACGGCATGGGAATTTTAATTGTCACGCCAGTGTTGCTGACTTTACACCACGCTATTAAAAGTTTTAAATCTCCCATAAATCCTCCGATTATTACTGACTTTTTATCATTGTTTAACTGGCTAAAGTGCCAATTGCCAGTTGCTAATTATGAATCATCAATTGCTAATTATCAATCGCTAACTGCTCATTATTTAACTATATCAAATAAAGCCAGAAATCGCTATAATATTATATTTTTAATTTCTGATTATTTAGAAGCACTCATTTTATTTGTTCTGCTGTTGAGCGTGAGTTGGCTAGTTTTTTGTTGTAAAACAAAGGGGGCGAGTGCTCTTTATCCGCTGGAATATTTGCCTTTTCCTTTCATAGTTTGGGCTGCCCTGCGGTTTCAACAGCAGGGAGCAATTTTTGCTTATTCGATCGTCTCTTGCATCGCGATTTTGGGAGCTGTGCAGGGAGGCGGCCCGTTTCTGGTCAAAAGCGAAAATTTGCAACAGGCGGTTTTATTTTTACAAGCTTTTACTGCTACGATCGCCATTGTCGCCCTGATGTTGGCTGCTGCTGTCGCTGAACGCCAGCAAGCTCTGGTTGAGGTACACCGAACCGCGGCCATGTTGCGCGACGCTCACGCTAGTTTAGCTAACGCTCAGCGCATCGCTCAATTGGGCAATTGGGATTTAAATTGCGCCGCCGTCGCCACAACTACAAACTGTGCAGAAGCCGCAGCACATCATATATCCAATATCGAATTGCGGTGGTCGGATGAACTTTATCGCCTCTTGGGTTTGGCTCCGGGAACTGTGAAACCAACACCAGAAGTTTTTTTGCAGGCGGTACATCCAGATGATAGAGAATTGGTGGCGCGATCGCAATGTCAAGCGATATTTGAGCGCAAATCCTATTGCATTAACTATCGAATTGTACTCGCCGACGGCTCTGAGCGCACTGTCTGCGAACAGTCGGCAATTAATTCTAACGTCATCGCCGCCACAGTCCAAGACGTTACCGATCGCCACCGCACAGAAGCGGCTTTGCGAACATCCTCGGAGCGCGATCGGTTGCTCTCAGAAATGGCCCTGAGAATTCGCCACTCCCTCGATCTCGAAGCAATTCTCAACACTACTGTTGCCGAAGTCCGGCAATTTTTCAAGGCAGACCGGGTGTTCATCGGTATTATGGACGGAGGCGGGGCAAATTTGGCTAGCCCGGCGCGCGGCAAAGTTGTTGCTGAGTCTGTCGCTGTGGAATGTCCTTCTCTTATAGGATGGGTGCTCGCTGACGAAAGTTTTATCGAAAAGCAGAAAGCTTTTTATGCTAACAACCTCGTCCGAGTAGTCTCCGATACTGCTACGGTGCAAGTCAGCAACATCATTGCCAAATTGTACAGCGACTATCAAATTCGGGCGACCTTAACTGTGCCGATCTTCCTCGGGGAAGAATTGTTCGGGATCTTGGCCGTCAACCAGTGTTCTGGGCCCCGCCAGTGGCAAGAATTTGAAATTGATTTGTTAGAAAAACTGGCTACCCAAGTCGCGATCGCCCTCTCTTCAGCCCAACTTTTGCAGCAAGTAAAAGATCTCAATGCCAACTTGGAATCTCAAGTGGAGGAACGCACCCGCCAATTGCAGCAAAAAATGCACGAACTGCAAGAAAGCAACCGCCTCAAAGATTTATTTTTGCACGCAGTTTCTCACAATCTCCGCACTCCAGTTATGGGAATGTTAATCCTGCTGAAAAATTTGCTCAACAAATCGGCCTCTGACTCTCTAGAGCATATTGCGGTTTCTCGATCGATCTTGAAGCGGATCGTTGAAGCTAGCGAACACCAGTTGAGAATGGTTAATGCCTTACTCGACGCTCACGCTAGCGAAGTTCAAGGTATTGTCCTAAATACAGTACCGCTGCATTTGCAGTCTTTAACTTCCGCAATTGTTGCTGAGTTAGAACCAATGCTGGCAAAAAATCAAGCAACTTTGACTTTGGAAATACCCGCAGATTTGCCACAAGTCAATGCCGACAGCAAACACTTGCAGCGAGTTCTGGAAAATCTCCTAACCAATGCTATCAAGCACAATCATCCGGGAGTCAATATAACTTTTAAAGCCGAGGTAATTGAAGTAGAAAAAGCACTGATTTTTGCAGAAAATACACAGGTTTTCACCTCCCGAAATAATTTCGTCGCCCGCTGTATCCCTAACCTGTCATCTGCTGCGGGCGATCGCACGGGGATGTTCGACACCCCAAAAAATCAAGAAACCCGGGCCAAATTTCACCTCGACGGCAGTTGCCAACTGCCCCGCTATCAGGGTCAAATTGGGAATACAGGTGGCAAATTGCCCGATGTCACCGTAAAAATGGTTCGCTGCACTGTAACAGACAATGGAGTCGGAATCAGTGCTAGACAGCGGGAATCTCTGTTTGAACTTTACGTTCAAGACCCCAATAGCCGACAATTAACAGGGCTGGGTTTGGGGCTTTACCTCTCCAAGCAAATTATCAAAGCTCACGGCGGCTTCATCGGCGTCGAAACCACTCCCGGAGGTGGCTCGACTTTCTGGTTTTCGCTACCGACTGTCAGTCGATTTTAGATTTTAGATTTTAGATTTTAGATTTTTAATTTACTTCACAGATGAATGTGGGAGGTTTAACTCTTAGTCTAAAATTTTGATTTCTCCACGACAACAGTCGGGCGCTTGTATCCGTTTGAGCGCGGATTCAATTCTGACAATCGCTATTAACCCAATTATTCAATCTTCAATTATTGAGTCTTCAATCTTCAAATCTTCAATGCTTCAATCCAAAATCCAAAATCCAAAATCCTACAGCGGTTCTCAAAAAAAGTGAGGTATGCGGGCAATACCTATGCCCTATGCCCTATGCCCTATGCCCTATGCCCTATTCGTACCTCATGTTAGTGAGAAAGGCTATATGTTTTATCCTGGCCATAAAAAATCAGTTCAGGCGTTAACGGTTTACGAGGTGTGGCGCGATCGCTTCCTGCGAGATCGGCTGAGCCCTGCTGTCCGAATTGCCATCTTTTTTGCCTTCACAATAATTGTCTATCTTCTGGGCGAAGCAATCTTCGCTCCCCGGGAATTTAAAATTGTTTATTTGTACACTAGCGCTGCTATACAATTTGGCTTGCTGACTTGTTTGGTGTTGCAAAAAACCTCGATCGGAAAACGCTATCCCGGTTTACTATTTTTGGGTTTTTCGTGGTCGTTAACAGTCGTTGTACAGCTTGGATTAGCCGCTGCAAAAATCGGAGACTTACCACTTTTAACTTGGAGTTTAGCGTTTCTCACTCAAGCGACACTGATGCCCGTCCGCTGGCGCCTTCACCTGATTTCTCAGCTCGGCGTTTTGTTCTGCCACGTTGGCATAAATTTAATTTTAAATCTAAGTTTTGCTAAGTATACTACTTTTCGGCTGAGCGGGTTTTACTTATATTTGTTTTGGTTTTGTTTGATCTGCGATTTGTCGGTTTATTGGTACGAATGCCTGCAACGGAAAGAGTTTAGTACCAGGCGCGAGTTGGAATCTGCTTACCAGCAGTTGGAAGTGGCTGAAGCGAAGTACCGCAGCATTTTTGAGAATGCCGGCGAGGGAATTTTTCAAAGCACTCCCGAGGGGCGCTACATTACGGCTAATCCAGCTTTGGCGCGGATTTACGGCTGCGATTCCCCCGAAGAAGTGACGGCAAAGTTTACTGATATTGAGCGACAGTTGTATGTCGATCCTGTACGCAGAAATCAGTTTTTGCGATCGATCGAGCAAAGCAACACAGTATCGGATTTTGAGTCGCAAATTTATCGCTCAGACGGCAGTATTGTCTGGATATCGGAGAAAGCGCGGGTGGTACGGGATAGCAGCGGCTCCGTGCTTTATTATGAGGGTTTAATTGAGGATATCACGCAGCGCAAACAGGCCCAAGAATCGCAGCGGCTGTTTATTCACGCTCTTTCACACGACTTGCGAAATCCGGTAGCGGGAATGTTAATGGTGCTGAAAAATTGGAAGACAAAAACGGGGGATTCGATCGCAATTCCCCGTTCTGTTTTGGAGCGGATGATTCAAGGTAGCGAGCAGCAATTGCGGTTAATAAATTCGCTGTTGGAAGTTCATGCTGGGGAATTGCGCGGTTTGGTTCTGCACTGCACAGGAGTAGATTTGAGAGCGCTAGTGAAAGCTTCGGCGGCTGATTTGGAGCCTTTAATCAATGATGCTCAAGCTACTTTTACAAATTTAGTGCCAGATGATTTGCCCGCAGTGAATGCTGACTATACTCAGTTGTGGCGCGTTTTCTCTAATTTAATTTCTAATGCTTTGAAACACAATCTTCCCGGACTAAATTTGAAAATTTTTGCTAAAGTAATCCCTAGGGGAAAAAATATCATAAATCAAAGTGAATCGAAACCAGATATCGATAAATTACCAATGCCCCATTCCCAATTCCCAATTCCCCATTCCCCAAGTATGATTTACTGTACCGTTGAAGATGACGGAGTGGGAATATTGCCGGAACAGTGCGAACATCTTTTTGACCTTTACGTTAGGGGCAATCAATCCAGACACTCCGTCGGTTTGGGTTTGGGCTTATACCTGTGCAGGCAAATTATTGGCGCTCACGGCGGGCAAATTGGGGTAATTAGCAGTCACGGTAAAGGGGCAATTTTTTGGTTTACTTTGCCCCTAGCTGAAAATAGCCGATGATTTTTTTGTATTTTTAACTACATTTGAGCGGGGATAATTTTTTTGTATTTTTAAATACATTTCATTGTTGGGTTTGATTGTATTATATCCGTTTAGCTCGGGTGCAGAAAAATCTGTCGATCGCACTATTGATGTTAATTTCAAGCAGTGGTAAGATCGCCGGAACATTTTCCAATTTTTTTTGTTCGATCTTCATATTTTATTTATAAAAATTATTTAATCTAGAAAATCCCTAAAACTAGAGAACAGAACTGCAATTTATGTTTGCCGAGAACTGCTCAGAAAATACAGATCAAAACGATCCAGCGAGGTACGACTCAGCCAAATATAACGAGCGGTCGTTCTCAACTTTAATTCGGGCAATCCGTCTTTCCCAAGGTTACTTTTCTTTCGTTTTAGTCCACTGCAACTCCCTGGCTTTGCGGCAGCAAATAGTCGATCGCCTCCAAGCAACTTGCACCCAGAAACCGCAGCAACTGTTTGTGCCAAAATCGGCGACATCTCTCTACACGACAATCGCAGCAGAAGTAGACAGCGCAAAGCCTCCAGCTTTAATGATTCTCGGTTTGGAGTCAGTGGAGTCGATCGATCGATTGCTAAGTTCTACCAATCTAGTATGCAGCGAGTTCAGCAAAAAGTTTTCCTTTCCCATCGTCTTTTGGGTAACAGATGAACTTCTCAGAAAAATCATTCGCACCGCCCCAGATTTATACAATCGGATGACAACAATTAGATTCATTAGTTAGTAGTCATGGGGCATTGGGCATTGGGCATTGGGCATTGGGCATTGGGCATGGGGCATTGGGCATTGGGCATTGGGCATTGGGCATTGGGCATTGGGCATTGGGCATTGGGCATTGGGCATTGGGCATTGGGCATTGGGCATTGGGCATTGAACTGCGACCAAGAATTAGTACGTTCTTAATTGCTGAAACCCTTAATTTTCTTCCTTCTTCCTTCTTCCTTCTTCCTTCTTCCTTCTTCCTTCTTCCTTCTTCCTTCTTCCTTCTTCCTTCTTCCTTCTTCCTTCTTATTTAAATTCTGCTTCCCAAATCAAAACTAATTCCCGCGCCGCCTCAGTACCCTCAGCGGGAAAATCGGGCAAAAAGTCTTTATCCGCCGCCACCTCATAGGGCCCTTCCTTGAACTCCAAAATCACAGTATCCGCAGCCAAAGCTACCAACGTGTGAATAGTGCCCTCTGGAAGTTCCACAGCGCGAGTGGGCCCGGTTGCGCTAACTCGGAACGATCGCAAAATTTGACCGTCTTCGTTCAAAATCAGAATACCCACTTCTCCTTGAATCACGACAAAAAACTCAAAACCGTTAACTTCCGGGGCGCGCAGGTGGCGGTGAGGGCGCACGTAAGTACCCATTTGCAGCACGTTGACAAACCGCTGCACCTTTTCTGACAAATCGTGGAAATTGTAGTTTTGTCGCCCGCGGGGATTGCTGCGAGAGGAAGCTGCAACTTCGTCTAGCAATTCTTGCGTCAAACACTTAATCGGAGAAGGCTGCACAATAGATATCCTGTATTTAATAGTTTTTGAACAAATCGGCTAGGCTGAGATCATCTTTACCAGCATTTCTTGAGATATGAAAATCGCAAATCAGGTGCGTATCACTAAGGCAATGCGTTTGTCAAGTATTTTTAGAACAAGTATTAGCCCGATCGCCCTTTTGATTATTTTACTCTGTACCAGTAAGGTTTCTGCATCCCAAGCGAAGGCTGGGGGACTGTTAATTCAGCAGGAATTGCCCCAGCAGCAACTCAAAGACGAAATTCGCGATCGAGTTCAAGAAGAAGTGGACATTGCTTTTGGGCGCACGGGCCTGCTGCTAAATGGGTTGGTAATTGCCTTAACTTTGTTTCCGACAGCAGCCGGAGTCATTGTTTGGTTTTTGTTGGGCAAATTGTCCAAGCAGACAACAATTGCTCGCCAAGAAATCGAAAGTCTCCACTACGATACCATCTCTCAATTAAAACTATTAATTTCCGATGCTGAAAGTATCTTAGGTGAAATTCAATACCAAAATCACCCAGCAGATGTAGAAACAGATTTGTTATTACCGGATGCCCAAATTCAAGAATTTGCTCCGGTTAACTACGGCAATTATCAACAGTTATTGACGGCAGCCGACTATGCCAAACAGGGAGATGCTTGTTTCTTTGAAAATCGCTATGAAGATGCGATCGCAGCTTACAATCAAGCACTGCAAATTCAGCCGGATTTAGCCGATACTTGGAACAATCGGGGAGTTGTGCTCACTCGAATGCAGCGGTATCCCGAGGCGATCGCATCCTACGAACAAGCTACCACAATTCGCCCGACCTATCCCGACGCTTGGAACAACCGAGGCGTGGTATTGTTGGAGTTGCAGAAGTACCCGGAGGCGATCGGCTGTTACGAACAAGCCATCCAAGCTAAACCCGATTACGCCGACGCTTGGAACAACCGAGGCGTTGCGTTTTCCAAAATGCAGGAATACGAACAAGCAGTAATTTCGTACAATCAAGCCCTACAAGTCAAAAAAGATTATACTGACGCTTGGAACAATCGAGGCGTGGCACTGTCCAAATTGCAAAAGTACGAAGCGGCGATCGAGTCCTACGACAATGCTGCTAAAATTCGACCTGATTTTTACAGAATATGGTACAATAAAGCCCGATGTTATGCGCTCCAAGGTAAAATTGATTTAGCAATTGAAAATTTAAAGCGCGCCCTGAATCTCAATCCGAATTTGTGCAAAGAGTTGGCAAAAACTGAAGTTGATTTAGAAAAACTTCGCGAACATGATGCGTTTAAACAGTTGATCGGTTAATTGGGCATTGGGCATTGGGCATTGGGCATTGGGCATTGGGCATTGGGCATTGGGCATTGCCCCGCGCAGGGCATTGGGCATTGGGCATTGGGAAGAAGGCCTTCCCAGGGCCGAAAAGCATTGGCCTTCCCAGGGCATCGGCCTTCCCAGGGGATTGGGCATTAGGAATTTAGAAATTGGTAATTGTTAGCAATTAACTAATAACTAATAACTAATAACCGATGCCCGATGCCCGATGCCCGATGCCCCATGCCCGATGCCCTATTCCCTATCCCCTACAAATATTTCTGCAATAGCAAACCCATTTTCTCCTTGGTTGCGGGAGGTACTTTGTCCAGTGGAGTCAGAATTGCATATTTCAAAGCGGAATGTGCCTCAGAAACAGGGGGATTTTCGGTTAGCCTCCGCACAGTTTCTTGAATTACTTTTTGGGCATTTTCCGCATTGCGGTGCAAGTTGGCGATTACCATTTCTACTGTTACGCTGTCGTGTTCTTCATGCCAGCAGTCGTAATCGGTAACTAATGCTAAAGTTGCGTAGGCAATCTCTGCTTCTCTGGCTAATTTTGCTTCGGGTAAATTAGTCATCCCGATGACTGTCGCATCCCAACTGCGGTAAAGATTTGATTCTGCTTTTGTGGAAAATGCGGGGCCTTCCATGCAGACGTAGGTGCCGCCGCGATGCAGGGAAACGTCGGCGAGGTTCAAGGATTCGATCGCGCTTACCAACACTTTAGCCAATTCGCCGCAAATCGGATCGCCGAAGGTGATATGACCGACTATTCCTTCTCCGAAAAATGTAGAAGCTCGATTTTTTGTGCGATCGATAAACTGATCTGGCACTACCATATCTAAAGGTTTGGCCTCTGTTTTTAGGGAACCAACCGCCGACGCTGAGATTAAATACTCAACTCCTAGACTCTTCATGGCATAGATATTTGCCCGATAGGGGACTTCCGAGGGCAAATAAGTGTGATTGCGGCCGTGTCTGGCCAAAAATGCAACGGGCGTACCGTCTAAGGTTCCCACAATGGCTGCATCAGATGGCGCGCCAAAAGGTGTATCGATTTTTACCTCTTCAACATCCTTGAGGGCTTCCATTTTATACAAACCGCTGCCGCCGATAATGCCGATTTTTGCCTGTGCCATTTTACCCTCTGCCTCAGTTTTACAACATTGATTCTATCGAGCTATTGTTAAGTTTGCGTTAAAATAATTTAATTTTTATAGCGATTGCGATCGTTTATACACTGTTTTGTCACAAGATATGTATGATCTGAATCACAATGTATCTTTACAAAATCTTTAAAAATAAAGGTACAGGGTTCTGTTATCTATTTTCAGGGTGTTAAAAAAATGACAGTCAGTTCTGCTAGCGTACCTAAGATCGCGATCGAGGCGATCGTCCAACGAATCTTTGCTTTCCGCCAAATTACGCCTCTCGACAGGCGGCTGCTGAAGTCTGCAATGCTTTCGACAAACCGTCTCAACGAAAAGGATCGGTGTCAGATTAACCGAGTGCATCAGGGCATCCAAGATGGATTGATTCTGGTTGTGGAATAGATAGACTTTTAAAAAGGGTGCTTCAGTCTGTATCTGCTGGCAGTTATTTTCGGGAGATCATCTGATTTTGGCGATCGAATTTTGAAATCAAAAATAAGATAATTTCCGATAGTTTCATTTTTCCGCAGCTAGAAAGGGCGATCGTTTTGTTAAAGTTTTACTGGCTGCGGATGTCCAGGATTCGGCATTAACTATTGCGAGTTAAAATTTAGCAGCCAAAAGTGTTTGTAGGGTGTGTCGCTATGAATAATCCCTAAAAAAGATTCAAAATCTCGTAGCGACGCACCGACAAGATTTGAGGAAACAACCTCTGTTTTGCTCGGTACCACAAAATTTGGTGCTTAGCAAATTTTTTTCATGCTTGTAAGCTGTACCGCATTTAATACGATTTTTGGAAAAAGATTGCTACACAATAAATGTTTGGTTTGTTTATCAAAAATTTATTGTCAATATAAAAAGGTACGTTGTTGCGCTTCAGCGCTCTTTATCTATATATCTAAAGAGGGCTGAAGCCCAACAACGTACCTTAAAGATTTAGGATTGGTATTATTAATTAAAATTTAGCAGCCAAAACCCTGTATAAGTCATGCCGCTATCATCGGGCTGGACTAGGAGAAAATGCAATCCTTTACTCGATTGTTTGCGCTGTTGGTAAGTTTCGGCGGCGGCTTTTACTTCGCTATCTTCAAAGGTGGCGACAACCCATCGATCGGCTAATCCAGCTTCCAATATCAATCCGTCGGGAGCTCCGGCGATATAGTTCAAGGCGAAGGGTTTGGCTTCCTGAAGCCATCTAGCTAAGCGCATTGACTGTCGCCCGCCGTCAATTACAACTCCGGGTACGGCTACTGTTGAGGCTAAACCCAAGTTCAGGGGTAATAGAAATTCTGGCATTTCTAAGATTGGGATGGGACGCCCTTGGATGGCTTCTAGGATGTCGCCCGCCGGTAGGGATGCAAAACGCCAGGTATCGCCCCAGAGATTTTCGGGTAGGGGGATGGGTGGAGGAGTTTCTAGGTCGATCGCCCGATAAGCTTCATTAGTATAATTAGGCAGACTGGAATATTCTCGATCGCGTTGTTGCAGCAGGGTTTTGAGGGCGGCGGTGCGCCGAGTTGCTTCTACTTTGACGCCCAAAACTTTGCCCGCAGCTTCGATTAAACTGAGAGATTGAGGTCTAAATACTTGGATGATGTCGGGCAATTTCTGGGTTTGAACTTGCTGGAATTGGGCGGCTAGCCAATGGGAGTTGGCTTCCGACTGCCGGCAAAGGGCGCTAAATTGAAATGTTTGTGCGGAGTCGCAGATGAGGAGTTCCCACAATGGTTTGCCGGTTTCGTCTCGGAGAGGGCGGCGGTAGAAATCGGCTTGCCAAATACGCATGGGAATTAAAAAATCAAGTCAAGTTGACTCGATTATTTTAATCTGGTTTGGATTCGCGATCGGGATTTTGCGGTTTTCTCGCGGGGGCTTACGTTTTACCGCCGTTTCAAGCCCTAGACAGGGAAATATGGGTTTTCCGGCACTGGCGGTATTTTCGCCTGAATCTTACAAGGATCGTTTCAATCCCTGATAGGGATTTATGGGTTTTCCGGCTCAGAAGTCGCGGCCCCGGAATTCCTAGAAAGTGGCTACGTTTCAATCCCTGATAGGGATTTATGGGTTTTCCGGCTTGGAGTGCCTTTAACCCACATTCCGCAGATATTCGATCGGATTTAATTTCAAAAGAATTCAGAATTCTCAAAACCTCAAATAATTGCTCTGCAATCATTTGAGGCTTTTT
>NZ_JAEQDD010000072.1:0-24965 GCF_020737885.1 Microcoleus sp. PH2017_34_RAT_O_A
GGTCAGTTTCATGATAGATTTTAGAGACATAAGATACGCTGCACACTGAAATTATCTTTGGGTCATTATAGGATCAATCATTCTGTGGTGCTCCCTAAGGCAATTGTGGCTGATTTATAACGTGGCCGTAGTGCTGAAGGATCATTTTACCGTCGCGATGCCCAGCAATTTGAGCAACTTGTGGCACCGACAAGCCACTTTCAAGGGCTTGACTCAGAAGAGTGTGTCGCGTAGCGTAGGGCTTTCTGTAAGGAATATCCAAAAACAATAATGTGGGCATCCAACATTGAGAACGAAAATTGCCATGATCTATAATTTGCCCCTTGGGGCTTTTAAAAATTAGACCACAAGCATTCTCGGTAATTATTGAGCTAAAAAGAACAAAGACACGATCGGACATCTTCAAAGTGCGGACAGATTCTTTGGTCTTGGGAGATTTACAAATTTTCTGGTATTTCCCCCGCTGCCGAGACACCGACTGCCTGATAAAAATCAGGCGCTTTTCTAAATCAACACTGTCCCAAGTTAACCCGACAGCTTCCCCAGTCCTCACTCCCGAAAAAAGTAAAAATCGCACAAACGGTGCGTAAGTGATATAGACCCGATCGACGTAATTTAATATTTTTTCGATTTCAGCGTCTGACAATGGCGCTTTTTTCTTGTCCGATCGCTGTCGCTCATCTTCTGTTGCCGTGCGAGAGCGAACCCTTTTCAAAGGATTATCCGCTGGCTTAATCAAGCCCTCTTCTACGGCCCACAACAAGCACGATCGCAACATAGACAATCTGCGATTAAACGTGCTCGCAGCCAACTCACTAATTTGCAGCCATTCAGTATTATCAAGCGAAGGATTTCCCGATTTTACAAGCATGGCTCGGACACAAGCATAATGATCTGCTGCGGTTGAAATTGGCAAGTCAAGAGAAACAACCCAAGCATCCCAAAGTTCAAGCCAGCAAATCTTGGGATTAGCTTTTACCCGAAGCGGAGTTTGAGCGGCAGATAACTTGTGGCGATACCTTCCTAGGGATGGATCAAAATTTCCAGCAAGAATATCATTTTCGATTTTTGTGGCGATCGCTGCGACCAATTGCCGATCGCGCTTATTCTCCCATTTTCCACCGGGCAAAGGCGAGAACGAAAACCTAGCGCCCTCAACAGTAAATTGAAGCCGGATCGCTTTCCTATCTTTTGACGGATTAATATTCATTTTGAGCGGATTTTGAGCGCAAACTACGTTAGCGGTAGATCCGACAAATCTATCAAAACTTTAAAAGCTTTGCTACGAGAGAACGGGACAGACGGGGCTCGAACCCGCAACTTCCGCCGTGACAGGGCGGTGCTCTAACCAATTGAACTACTGTCCCTCGTTTTGCCTTTGTTTCAGGCACAATTTCTATTATGCAGATAACTGCACCGTTTGTCAAGAGGTTTTTTGAACTTTTATTTGGAAGCCCAAAATTTGAGTCTCTTGCAGGGGACTGAAGTTGTTGTCGCTTACCAAAATCAGGCCTCTGGTACCATCGGCTAAATCGGGGCCAAATGTCAAGCCCTCAATGTTGTCTAGGGGAATTTTCAGAGTTTCCAAATCCAGCAGCAGCCGTTTTTGGGCGGGGGAAACCTCGCTGATACGGGTTTTGAGGCTTGGGAGTGCTTCAATGCGATCGGCTTTTTCCAAAGAAATCTCAAAAATTCTGATCGTCGTGCCGGTTTCCAGGGAGAAAGCGCGCTCTAAACTGATCAAGCGCTTGTCGTCGATCGCCAATAAATCCACTAAACCGTTGCTAGTTAATTTTCCCACAGGATTGGCACCAGGGGGTAGCGGTTCCGTGATGTAGGCAAAGGAGGCATCTGGATTGCCACTCGCAGCATCGTACCGCAAAATCCGGCACGGGCTGCCTTTTTCCAGGGAAGTTACGGCGCCATCTTGAACTGTAGCGTTTTCGGTGGCGGTGAATAGGTATTTGCGATCGGCAGTTAAAGTCAAGCTTTCAAAGGCGAGATTGTTGCGGATGCCTTTGGTGCCTTTGGCATCGGGCAAAAATAGGTCAGGAATTAAAAGCGTTTTCAGCAGTTTACCATCCAGGGAGAATTCTTTGATGAAAGGAGCGATTTGGCGATCGACATCTCCCTCAGAAGAAACAAACACGCTTTTGCCAGTAAAAGTTATCCCTTCGGGATCTAAACTGAATTCGGGAAAACTTTTACCGTTTTCATCTAATAAAGTCGTCACACCAGTAAATTCAATATTGTCTTTCTCCAGCTTACCAGATGCCAAGTTAATTTTCAGAGAATAGAAGCGCGCCGGAGCCTTGCTGCTGCGGTCATCAGAAATAGCATAATAAACTTGTTTCTCCGCATCATAGGTAATTCCCGAAAGTCCGCCAATTTCTGTCCCCCCAAAGGGAGAACCTGTTGGAAATATTGCCCTACCGATAAAATCTATTTTGGTAACAGCGAAAGATTGGGCCGAAAGATTGACAAAAATAGCAACAGTTGCTGCCATCAAAAAACAGGCAATAAATATAAGTATTTTCCCTAAATTGTGCATCTTACTATCTTCTTATCTTTCTTGCTTCGCGGCCTTTGCGTCTTCGCGGTTCGTTCAATCAGAAAATTACTGTTTCTGACTCAACAAAAAATTAGTCAACCAATCTTTAACGATGTAAGTAGCGCGACAGTCGTCCTCATTGTAGCGGACGATCGCCTCCAAGAGATCGCGATCGCCCGTTTTGAGCCAATCATCGTACCAACAGACACACTGAGCACCGTTAGCCTTAGCATCGCGCCAGTCAAAACCCAACCAGCGCGCAATGGGTTTGAGTGCGTAACTTTCCACCGGCATAATCGCTTGCTGCGTCACTTGCTTGTGAATATCCACAAACCTTTTCAGCACAGGCTTCCACAAGTAAGCTGGAGTGTTGTAAAGTTTAGCCAGTCGCTTAAAAGTCTTGACTTCGTAGTCACAAAAGTGGAAAATCGGAGCAATGGGATAAGCCCACATTAGTTCTAAAAATTGCTCCCAGATTGCACCTTCCTCAGCCGGTGATTCTGCCAGGAAGCCGTGGAATTTTTCAGTGTTGTTGTACCTGTCAACAACTAATACTCCGTGGAGATAATCTAAATTTAACTCCGGTTCGGCTTCGATGTCAAAGTAGAGTTCGATTGGGGCGATCGGCAAAAAGACAGATTGTGAATAAGGAATTGGTTTTTTGCGGAGAATCGGCGCAGGTATAGAAGGTGCAGCAGATTTATTTTCTGTAATCTTTACGGACTCAATTTTAGCTATTACTAAACTATTCCCTGCAACTTCTGGTATTCTGATAAACTGATTAACCGCTGTCGTTGCCGAACCTCTATCTTTAACATCCGTTAAATCCGTTACATAATCCGCTGCCGAACTTCCTTCTTTGACATCCGTTAAATCCGTTACAAAATCCGTTGCCGAACTTCCTGCTTCTCGCACAAACGGTTGATTTAACAAAGTCGATCGCGCTTGTTGCACCACATCGACAGCCACTCCCGCCACAAACTCAGGATAACTCGCTAATAAATCGGAATTAGCATTAGCCAAAGATGCTAAATCAGTCAATCCTAGAACTTTTAATATAGCATATCGCTTAGCCGTAACTCCCGGCAATAGCGAAAGATGTTTAATCGATTCGGCTTCCTCGTGACAAGCCGTATACCAACCGCAAAGAGTACACTTTTGCCGAGAAATGAAAACCTCCGGTTTCTGCCGATTTTCTAACATCTCAATGCACTCATCCAAAATCTGGAACATTTGAGGCATTCGCTGGTAGAGATTCACCGCCCAAAGCCCTTTTGTCCGCAGCATCAGCCACGCAGTTTCGGGCATTGTTCCCTGCATGGAAGCTAAGACTTTCGCATGAAAAGCAGCAATAATTTGATAGTCTAGTTTTGGTTTTTTACTTAACCACATATCGGCTGTCGCATAACTCCAATTACCAAAATTGGAATCTCCAGGCTGTTTGATTAATAAGTGCGGGCGACTGACGAGAGTGATTTCGGAAGAGTGCAGGATTGAGGAGGAAAGATGCACTGAAGTTTCGGGAATCTCGCCAATGTCTGGCAAATATTGACCGTCAATCCCTGATATAGAAGCTGTTTCACCATTGGTTTTACCTAATTCATCTTGGCAAAGGACTCCTCGATAAATGCGATCGACTCCTTGCTGCATTAAACTCAAAGTAGCCGCCGCACCAGCCGCCCAATCCCCTCTAGGATAATATGGTTGTTCGTAGGTTTCGGATTCTAAAGTTTGCTGCTGGTATGTCGAGCTATCTCGCATCAATTTTAGCAAAAAGTCACTTGGTGGATCTTGTTGTTTCCAATCTCCCAATATATCTAAAAATGCTCGGAGATTACATCGTTGATAGGAAAGTAGTAGTTTGTCAGTTATTAACATTTAGTGTTTACAGAAGGTTCGTCAACGGATTGTGTCACGGATGTCACGGATGTAAAAGATAGAAGGTTTGGCAATCGATTATATAACGGATGTAACAGATGTCATGGATGTAAAAGATAGAAGTAAGAAGGCTTTTTGAGAGAAGTTTTTGACATTAATATTTATTCAATCTGTCATGCCGCACACACAGTCCATATATAGTATTTTGTAGAGGCAATCCCCGTAGTTGCGTATTCCTAGGGTTATTGTGTAAGTTCTATCAATATTAACGTTATCAATTAATTCCCCAGAAAAAATGACAAAGGACAAACACCGGCAACAATTTCCAGCTTTGGCCAATAAAGCTTATTTTAACTACGGCGGACAAGGGCCGTTGCCTGAGACTGCTTTAGAGGCGATTTATGGGGCCTATAAGCGGGTGCAGCTTGGGGGGCCGTTTTCGGGGGAAATCGGTGCTTGGGTGGCTCAGGAGGCGATGCTGACGCGACGTGCGATCGCAAACGAGTTAGCCGTCCCTCCTGAAACGATCGCCCTGACTGAAGATGTCACCGTCGGCTGCAATATTGCTCTGTGGGGCATTGATTGGCATCCTGGCGACCATTTATTGCTCTCTGACTGCGAACACCCCGGCATTGTAGCTAGTGTAATGGAACTTCAGCGCCGTTTCAACCTTGAGGTTTCGGTTTGTCCGTTGGCGGCTACTTTGAATCAGGGCGATGCGGTGGCGGTGATTGCTAATTATTTGCAGCCGAATACTCGTTTGTTGGTAATCAGTCACATCTTGTGGAATACTGGCCAAGTTTTGCCTCTGACTGAGATTGTGAAAGTGTGCCATGAAGGCTATGAACCCCCCCTAACCCCCCCTTGCCAAGGGGGGGGACAAGAGGAATTTCCACTCATTTCATCGGGGGGACAAGAGGAATTGCTGGCTACAAAGAAGAAAGTTAGGGTGTTAGTTGATGCGGCTCAATCTGTGGGGGTTTTGCCTTTGAATTTGATTGATTCGGGAGTGGATTTTTATGCTTTTACTGGTCATAAATGGTGGTGCGGCCCGGAAGGTTTGGGTGGACTCTATGTAAGTGCAGAAGCTTTGGCAGATTTGCAGCCGGTGTTTATCGGTTGGCGGGGAATTGTGACGGATGCTAATGCTAAACCGATTGGCTTTAAACCGGGAACTCAACGTTACGAAATTGCGACTTCGGCTTATCCTTTGTATGCGGGTTTGCGAAGTGCGATCGCTCTGCAACACGAATGGGGTACGATCGAGGAAAGGTATGCAGAAATTTGCCGTTTGAGCAAGTATCTCTGGGAACGTTTGTCGGAAATTAGCCATGTAGAATGTTTGCGGACATCTGCACCGGAAGCGGGTTTAGTTTCGTTTCGATTGACTAACGGGATGCCGCATAAAAAGCTTGTCGATTTGTTGGAGAAGCAGGGAATTATGGTGCGGACAATTCTGAATCCCGATTGCGTGCGGGCTTGCATTCACTATTTTACCACTGAGGCGGAGATTGATAAGTTGGTTGGGGCGATCGCTATAGTGTAGAGTGCCTCGCCTTGAGCTATTTCAAATAGCTGGAAAATCTCATACCGACGCATCTACAAAATTAGGGGCGATCGCCCCTAAGTCCGTATATTGGTTATAATGTGCTTGAACAATTATTATTAAGAAAATTTTGGGTATTCCTGAAGTATAAATGTCTGGGGGCTACCTTTAAGATTCTGTTTCATCACCCGCAGCAAACGATTGTCCATCGGCTGTGTATCTTGAGTGAAAAAGTAGTCGAGTACCTGCACTTTGCCTGCATAGTCTCGATCGGCTTTACAAATTACAATTCCTGCATGATTTGAGGTTGTAAAGTGGAGATTGATAAAATCTTGACGATTTTCTGTAATGACGGCGCGCCCTGCGTTTGTCGCGTACATCAAGACTTCATCATCTGGAATTTTTTGATTGGCTTGTCCGGCTTCATAGGATGTCAAAACATCGTAACCGCGCGATCGCAGTAAATCAACCATTGCGATCGGGAAGTTTTCATTTGAGTAAAACTTTAGCATCGGCAGTTATTCATTTTCAGCAAGCCACAGATCGATTTCTTCTCGGTTGCGATCGTAATAGTTCGCAACCGCTTGCAAATCTTGAAGGGTGAGTCCTGGATAATTATAGAGAAGTTCGGCTTCAGTTGCGCCCTGTTGTTGGTAGGCGATAATCGTCCAGACGGGAATGCGGGTATCGCGAATTCGCGCTGCGCCGCCACAAATTCCTGGAGTTTTGTGAATGGGATGTTGAAGGGTTTGGACGAATTGCAGCGTTTGTGCTAGCAAGTCATCAGGCAGTGTTTCAATGGTTTGGAGAAGTTGTTCTTTGATGGTCATAATCGATATCCAGATGCAATAGCGGTTTACACATTGGCAGCTTCGATAATTTGCAACGAAGTGTCTTGCAAAAACCCGGTTTCTGGCCACCCGTCCGTCCAAGACCAAACTAAATGCGGTAGTTAAGTTTAAAAGTTTCTCATTTTTTCAAATGTTGGAAAAACTTTAGTTTTCGTCCTAGCATGATATTCAAGACGGGCTTCCACCACTTCTGAAGTCAGGTGAGTCACACAATGATTAGTAACATACAATATATCCTGAGATTCAGATTGATCTTCTGAAGTCAGGAAACTCTCACCCTCATTGGTAAAGCACAGAACATAGCGAACCCCATCATCGCAGTCGCGCACAAACTTTCCTAGTAAGTCTTTGTAGTTGAGAGTATCAACCGCTCTATTGAAAGATTCAGCTTTGTTTCCCTCTATCCCGTGACAGATGAAGGTAGCAAAAATTGCGTAATCTGAATCAGGCGGTTTTAAACTTACAACTCTTTTAATATAAATAACGGTATCACAAAGCTCGACTTCATCAGTATCTATGATTTGTACTTCATCCCAAAATTGAATGAAGGTTTCACCATTTTTCTTTTGATAGCAGGTAAACTCATATCCCTTGCTTTCTAGTTCAGCCAAAATTTGGCGTAATGGCTCAGGCATGGCTGAACTTGGAATAGTACGCATAATTCAATAGTAAACTCCAACCACTTTACCTAACCAATTGGAGTATTATAGCTTCAAACCAGGCTCAAACTCTTCTATTTCACTAGCTGTGAATTGATAGCGATGTCTTTTGATGCCAATCGCTGAGCGAACGACTTTCGGTAAAGGCTCTTGGCAATCAGACCCGAACTCTTCTATCTCACTAGCCGTGAATCTATAGCGATGACGCTTGCTGACATCAGGTAAGCGAATTTCTTCCAAGAGAACACTTAGTTTTGCCTGTAGGTTATGCGAATTTTTGGCTAGAAATTCCCTTGATAAATAAATAGTATCTGTAGTGTAATCAAAAGCCGCATTTGCTCCATTAATATCAGCAGATGAAACGACCCTTAGCTGCCAGTAAGTGCCTTGAAGATAGACTTTTTCAGACAAATTTGGATTGATCGCCTTTTTGACCGTTCCCAAAACTGGTTTGTAAGAATGCCGATCGCGAACTCTAGTGGATGTGTTATACACTTTTGGCTTCCTCTTTTGGCTTTTTCTTTGTATATCGGGGAGTTTTTATAATTTTATGCAAGTGAATACATACTTGTTACTCTACTGCGGATATCCAAACTTGTCAGCAAGATACAGTCGGTTAAAAAGTGTTAAAAAGTAATATTTTAGGGAAAAGGTAAGATCGCGGTAAGATTATGGTAAGATTACTGTGATAACTAGACTCCCCCTTAAGCAATGAACGTTGAGGAAGCCTTAAGAATCACTGATGAGTTAATCTGGAGCACAACAGGAAAACACCTGACGCATTTACAAGAGGCTATAGTTCTGAACACTTGGAAAGGTAAAAGGTATCACCACATTGCTGAACAACACTCATATAATGAAATTTACGTCAAGAGCGTTGCTGCTCAGTTGTGGAACCAACTCTCATCAGTATTAGGGGAACCAGTCGCAAAAACTAATCTGCGAACTGTGCTGGAGCGACAATCGCATTTGCAATCAATCCCGCTGTCCCAGGTGAAAGTTGAGCATGAGGGGGTGCTCGCCATCTCGGCCCAAGACTGGGGTGAAGCACCAGATGTACCTGTTTTCTATGGACGCACTGAGGAACTGGCAACCCTACACCAATGGATCGTGAAGGATCGCTGCCGACTGGTGGCAATATTGGGCATGGGTGGGATTGGCAAAACTGCTCTGTCTGTGGAAGTGGCAAAACAGATTGAGGGTGAGTTTCAGTACGTCATCTGGCGAAGTCTTCATTATGCCCCACCTGTCACAGAGCTTTTAGCAGACTCGATCAAATTTTTTTCCAATCAGGAACTCACTAATTTACCCCAAGACGCAGCTAATCTCCTGTCGATCCTGATCCAGTATTTGCGATCGCATCGGTGTCTGTTGGTACTCGATAATGCTGAGTTGATTCTAGAACCTGGGCATCCATATGGACAATATAAAGAGGGCTACGAAGGGTATGGCGATCTCATTAAACGGGTAGGAGAAGTATCTCATCAAAGTTGCTTAGTCCTAATCAGTCGGCAACGATTTAGAGAAATTGCATTGCTAGAAGGCCCCATAAGACCTGTTCGTTCATTAAAATTGGATGGGTTAACGGTAGAAACAACATCGGAAATCTTCAAAGAAGAATCTTTATCTGACCAGGAAAAATGGAGTGAACTCATTCAACTATATCGAGGCAATCCCTTGGGATTAAAGCTAGTTGCTAAGACAATTAAAAGCCTATTTAATGGTAAAGTATCTGAGTATTTACAACTCGGCACAATAACAATCATGCCGGGGTTTCAAAAAATATTGGATGAGCAGTTCCAAGCATTATCAATTTTAGAAAATAAACTTATATGCTATATAGCGAATTATCACTCTCCTATTTCATTAAAACAATTGCAAGAAGAGTTTCAGTCAAAAGCAGATATAGCAGATGTTATACAAGCTTTAGAATCTTTAGGATGGCGAGCCTTAATAGAAAAAAGCACAAAAGGCAGTGAATTACTTTTTGGTGTACAACCTGTGGTGCAAAAGTACATTACCAAATCTATCAAATCTGGCAATACAACCGATGCTCTAGAGCCTTAGTGGTGCATAGAATAATTAATCTATAAATTTCTCCTGTTCTGACTGCTTCTCCTAATGACTTTAGGGATACCATTGTCTGATGCAATCACCTGCGTGACTTGCTCTACCAGAACCTTTTGGGTGTTTGCGCTGACCCTTTGATTAGTGGAGGTTGCATTTTTATGGTCACGACCACGGTTTTCATAATCACTTTCTTCTAGGTCTATAGAAAGAGCAGTAAACAGATCATCCAGACTTTTTTTATTGACAGGATGTGTCCTATAGAGTATTTTTTTGAGCGTCTCACGCTGCTGCCCAACAACACGTTCTAATTCAGAAAGGTTGACATTTTCAGGAAACGGTTTGTTGACTGATTTTAAACAATTTTGCTCACTATAACCCTGAGCAGCAGTTTGTACCTTTTGCAGCCCTTTGCCAGTCAAATAACAATTTTTAGACATAACATAATTTTTGGTGTTTTAGTCCTAACAATCGACTTTGGCTTCCGTGCTGAAAACCCCGAATCTGGGGTTAGGCATTTTGCCTACTTAGCTCTAAACTGCCGATGATCGGCAGGATATTGGGCTTTGTCCTACCACAATTTGCTGAGAAGCTTACTGTGATTGAATTTGGATAAATTTAACATATTTTTTTTACATCGGCGCTGATGATCGGCATTAATGTTTGAGGTGTCGTTTATTGTTGATATTAAGTTCACTTGGAACGCCACGCCAGATGCTTACATACAGCAAAAACGGCGTTCCACTGAGGAATCGCCGCTAGTCAAATAAACATACCTCCAAGATAGCATCATGGACAACTTATCTCTACATGACGATCGCCCATCGCCAAACCCGCGGCAGGCTAACGGCATCATCCTGCTGTGCGAAATTCTCCTCATTCTCTTGCAAGCCAACACTTCCAGCGAGAAGTGGTCGCAACTGCAACAACTTTGTCCAATCGAGACTCACTGGCGCGGCTACAGCTATATCCGGCTGTTTTCCTGCTGCTTGTTCGAGATTCTTCTGATCCACCTGCCACCGGCGACAGACACCGGCATTCACTGTCACGATTCTTGGTACAACGTGAATATTTTGATCGCCGGCGAAGCAGCAATTGACAGCAAATACAAAATTCGCGGCGGTAAGCCGAAACTGGTTCGAGAACAGAAACTCACCAAAGGGCAATTCTCTCAATTGATGCGCTATCGCTCTCACAATCTCTGTTGTCCGGGTTCTGCAATCTCCCCAACTATGACGCTTAACATTCATTTCCCGAACCGAACTGAGTCTTAAACGATTGGCGATCGCATTTTTCACTATCAAATGCGATCGCCTCCCCACAGCTAAATTTTGCCAATCTTCAATACACCAACACTCTTTACTTGACGAGGAAAAATCAGATGACTACTTGCCCTTACAAAGACAATTCCAGCCTCAAAAAATTGCCCTGCAATTGGCATTCCCATCCTGAAAACTCGAACATCCGGCTGTGCGACTGCGGCAATTTCTACAAAATCGATGAATTAGTCGAACCCTTCCAAGGTTCGCAGTCTTTCTTTGTTGTCTTGACGATCGTCATTCTGATACTTGGGCAAGCTGTCCGCTTTGAAAAACCGGGTTTGAATGCACCAGTACCCCAAAATTATAACCAGCTTAAAGAGATCCGGTAGCAGAATTCATACCTGCTGATAAAAAGGTCGATCGCCCTTTCAGCAAAAAACACCAAAGGTCGATCGCCCTTTTAACTGATCTCGACTCACGCACTCCCACAAAAGAAACCGGGTTTTTACCGAATCTGTCGTCTTCAACGCAGTATTGTCGAAAAAACCCGGTTTCTGAGATCCTAATTAATGACTGTGCCCGCGATCGCACTTTCACTCAACAACGCTTCAATCTGCGGATTTGCCCACTCTGCTGCAATTTTTTCCTCATATTGCTGCCATTTACCTCTAGGAAAACTCCCAACAGCAAAATCAAAAAATCCATGTTCCATAGAGAATATGCCACCGCGTTCATACATTATGATTAGAGGTTCGTAGGGTTCAGGTAAAGTAAATTCACTAACTTTTGGTAAAGTTTTCACCCGATCCCAATGGAGGAACCACTCGCAGGTTTTCTCAATTATACCCGCCACATAAAACGGTGTCTCTGTGAAATGAGTCTTAAGCACTTTAACCTTAGTATCATCGGCACATTTCGCCCGAAATCATCTATAATAGAAAGGTCAGCGCTCATGACACCGAAATTATGAACATCAAAGTCGTATTAGAACCCAGTGACGAAGGTGGATATACCGTCTATGTTCCCTCACTGTCAGGCTGCATCAGTGAAGGGGAAACGATTGACGAAGCATTGGCAAATATCCAAGAAGCGATCGAACTTTATTTGGAGCCGATGGCAGATGAATTGAGCATTTCCGAAGGTGCAATTGTGAGAGAATTGGTGGTATGAGCAAAGTTCCCAATCTTCCTTATACTCAGATTATTGCTGCACTACAGCGCGATGGATGGGTATTTGTCCGCCAACGGGGTAGCCACATTCGACTGCAAAAAGCTATGCCAGATGAAGTATTGAAATTGACTGTCCCAGCTCATCGCTCAGTTAAGCGTTCTACTCTAGCTCACATTTTAAAACAGGCTCGTATAGACCTCGATAAGTTTTTGGATTTATTATAAGTAAACTGAACAAGCTATCGCCATATTTTCGCAAAATTAATTAAAAAGCGATCGCCCTTTTAACCTAAATTAATCTCGATTTACCCACTCCCACAAAGAAACCGGGTTTTTTACTTAATCTGTCGTCTTCAACGCAGTATTATCGCAAAAAACCCGGTTTCTGAAATCCTAATTAATGATTGTGCCCGTGCCCACCATGATTGTGCCCATGATCGCCGTGAGAATGACCATGATCGCCATGATTATGCCCATGATCGCTATGAGAATGCACGTGATCCCGAACAACCAAATTCGGATTCACAGCCACAGCACTTTCACTCAACAACGCTTCAATTTGAGGATTTGCCCACTCTGCCGCCATTTTCAGGAACTCAGGATGGTCGTTAACACAAGGCAATTTGCGGTAAGTAACTCCTTGACGTTGCTTCTGTAAACCCTCAATAATGTGGTCTACATCTAACAAAGTTTCGTGGTTTTCTGTCGCAAATCCGATCGGCATAAACACGATCGCAGTTGCACCCAAATCAATCAAATTCTTCGCAGCCAACGTCGCATCCGGCTGAGTCCATTCAATCAGCGGCGTGTCATGATTCAGCCAGCCCACCGAAATCAAAGGATAACGATACATCAAACGTTCCCGCACGCGATCGTACAAAGCTTGACTTTCCACAATCCCCGAAGTGAAGCCCTTCGCCTTGTGCGGACAACCGTGATTCATCAGCACAATCCCAATCTGAGAAGGCAAATGTGCTACAGCTAAATCGTTTTTAATTTCCTCTTCAACCAAATCCGCCATTAGCTGGATGTAAGCTGGTTCATCGTAAAAAGAAGGAATATAACGCTGTCCAGTTACCCAATGTTCTTTACCATCAAAGGTTTGTGCTAAAGCATTGTTTACCTGTTCCACAGCAATCCCGCTAGTGAAAACAGAATCCACAACCAACAGCGGATAAATCAGAATTTTGTCAAAGCCTTCTGCTTTAATTTGCGGGATTACTTGTTCCGGCAAAAACGGCGCGCAAAAGTTAAAAGCTTTGAATACTTTTACTTTATCGCCCCATTTCTCCTGCAAATTCTGTTCAATCCCCGCCCGTTGTTGTTCAAAAATTGCATTGTGGGGCGACACGAATTTACCGTGTTGGTGACTCCACTCGTGCAAGTCAAAAATTGCCAAAATCTTCGCCAGTGGCGGATAAATCCAATTTGGTACTGGCGCAAACTTTGCCGTCAGTAAGTTTAAAGCTTGTTCGTTGTAATTCGCAAAATCGTCGTAGCTTTCGACTTCGCCGTAACCCATCAGCAAGACGGCTACGCGATCGCTGTTTGCCGGTGCGGCAGATGTTTTGAATTCAATTTTTTCTGGAGAAGCAACCACTTTGTATTCCTCAATTTTATTTATTCTAAGAGATCCAGACAGGATGAAGAGTGGATCTGAGATTTTTGATTGTTGGCGATCGCACGAGTTGCGCGCGCTGGGCTGATTCCCGGTTTCTGCACCGATAATTCCGGGCTAAACCTCTGATTTATCCTAGAAACCGGGTTGATGAGTGTCAGTCGTGAATCGGTTTTTTGGTTCCGACCCGAAACTCGTAGGGTGACTAGAACTAGAATCAGACTTTATTCAGCCTGACAGGGAATGGGGTTAGGGGGGATAAGTTTTATGTTTTCTTAAGACTCTTTCGCCTTGCCTCGGATTCCGCAGGTTTGCAGCGTTCCCAGCGTTTATTTTGGGGGGATATTCTTCAAACTTTGCGCTATCATGAGTTTAATATCCTATCCCCCCGTATGGCATATAATTAGTTATGGTGTACAATAAAGTAAAGTTATGTTAAGCTCTTGATTAATTTTATTGAAGCACAATGAGACTGGTAATTTGCCCCGGAATCCACGACCCAAAACTCACTGATTGTTTCCTAGAGGGACTTTCGGAAGTTTGGGGAAACGTAGAACCTCGGCAAAATATCCAAAGATCTTACTCTGTTAAGATTTTCCCAGCTCATAAACAGCCACCTTTTTCAGCCCTTGACATATTCCACTTTTTGTGCAGTCAAGAGTTGACAGGAGAAAGTCTAGTATTCGTTAGTTTTTCGGCTGGAGTAGCCGGGGCGATCGGGGCGGCGTGGATGTGGCAGCAAATGGGTGGCAAAGTCGCGGCATTCATTGCTTTAGATGGTTGGGGAGTACCCCTGGGGGGCAATTTCCCGATTCACCGGATCAGCCACGATAGCTTTACACACTGGAGTTCAGCTATTCTCGGTGGCGGTGAAGACAGTTTTTATGCCGATCGCCCGGTTGAACATTTAGATTTGTGGCGATCGCCCCAAACAGCCCAAGGTTGGCAAATCAGTCAAACAGCCGATCGCATCGAGACGACGAAACCAGCCACCGCAGCAACATTTTTAGTTCACTTATTGAAACAGTACGGAGTCCAATCAGTTGTTTAACTTTAATTTATTATCATCGGCGATCGCATCTACTGCTACCTTCACCGGCCTAGAAAGTCCTGTATCTTCTTCAGATAGAAGCAAGAGCATTCAGCAGTGGTTGGTATTTGGCGCATCAGCATTTTTAGTCTCAATTCCAGTTTTTGTGCAAGCGCCTTTAGTGCGTTTGTATCCCACCATCAGTTTGCTATCAACTATCCCCTGGTTCGTACTTAGTTTAATCTTAATTTTCCGCCCAAAAACTCAACTTTGGGGAGACTTATTATTAGGATTTGCCGGATGTTGGCTGGCTGGTTCTATTTATTGGGGCTGGTTTAGATGGGAACCAATTTTGCACTTACCGATAGAAGCAATTGGTTTGCCATTTGCGATTTGGTGTTTGGGTAAATCTTGGGGGAAAGTTGGCGCATATTTTTATTTAGGTTCGTTATTAGGAACCGCTATTACCGACATATATTTTTACTTGACAGGTTTGATGCCTTACTGGAGACAAGTGATGCACGCGGAACCGGAATTGGCTATGCCGATTTTCCAAAGTGCGATCGGGCAAATTGACACTCCTTGGGGTATTGGTTGTGCGATCGTTTTAATTGCCGTACTTTTAACTGTGGGTTTGATCAGTTTGCGCGATCGTGCTTTGCACTGGCGGGCATTCAGTGGGGCAGTTTTTAGCACACTGTTAGTAGATGGTTTATTTTGGCTAGCCGCTTCCGCAGCTTAATATTTCTGCTTGGCTTGTATGTGTGTGATTTTTGACCGCAGATGTGGGCGGATTGACGCTGATTAACGCAGAATTTTTGAGATATTCTAGTTGTGAGGTTCTCGCTTTCTTAAAGAACTCGGGAATTTGGGTATTTACTCCACAATTTTGAGTTAAAATCTAAAATCTAAAATCTAAAATCCCAAATTGATATCATGTCTTTCATTTCAGTTCGCGGTGTAGAACATTATTACGAGTGGATAACAGCAGACAATAGCGCCCAACCCAGCGGCAAACCAGTTATGGTATTTCTCCACGGCTGGGCTGGCTCAGCCCGCTACTGGGAAAGCACTGCACAGGCGATCGCCAATGACTTTGATTGTTTGCTGTACGATATGAGAGGTTTTGGTCGATCGCCCTTACCGCCATCACCTCCTGAGTCCAGTTACGAGCTCGAAACCTACGCCCGCGACTTAGCCGAATTATTAGAAGCTCTGAATTTAAGCCGCGTCTTTCTCAACGCTCACTCTACAGGAGCATCTATTGCTACTTTATTTCTCAACCTTTACCCCGAAAAAGTAGAAAAAGCCATTCTCACTTGCAGCGGCATTTTTGAATACGATGAGAAAGCCTTCACAACTTTTCATAAATTCGGCGGCTATGTAGTCAAATTTCGCCCGTCTTGGCTGGCTGCTATTCCGTTTGTCGATCGCATCTTTATGGCTCGGTTTTTGCGCCAATCTCTCCCCACAGCCGTCAGTTTAGCATTTCTCAAGGATTTCTTAATGGCAGACGAGGAAGCTGCGATCGGTACAATGGTGACAGCAGTTAGCAAAAGAGCAGCCGAGGAAATGCCCCAGGAATTTGCACGGTTGAGTGTGCCCACACTGCTGGTAGCTGGAGAATTCGATCAAATTATCCCCGCCGCCATGGGAGAACAAGCAGCCTCCCTCAGCAAAAAAGTAGAATTTGTTATAATTCCCAATACAGCTCACTTTCCAATGCTGGAGGATGCCGCAACATATTTGCAGCTAATCCGAGACTTTTTGCCAGCAGCAGCTTAGCTGAGTTATAGTTCATCCAATGTACGATCGGACAAACAAGCTTTTATAGCCGTTTTTGCTCCGATCTTAATTTTTAATTCCTAATTTCTTAAAGCGAAAGGTGGTAATATGAACGACCTCGATCAATACTATAGAGTGCTGGGACTATTACCGGGAGCTTCCCGAGAAGAAATTACTCAAGCTTACAAGGATTTAGCGTTCATTTGGCACCCCGATCGCATCCCTAAAGATAATCCTAGACTACTCCAGAAAGCTGAAGAAAAGATTAAGGAAATTAATCAAGCTCGGGAACAATTGCGATCGATTCAGCCAAGAGGTCAAAATCAGAACACTCAGCATAAAAATACTCAGCACAAACACACCCAGCAGCAAAACACCCAGCAACAAAACACCCAGTACAGAAATACTCAGTATCAAAACACCCAGCAACAAAACACCCAGTACAGAAATACTCAGTATCAAAACACCCAACAACAAAACACCCAACAACAAAATACCCAGCCACAAAACACTCAGTACAGAAACACCCAGCCACCACCAGCAACGCCAAAAGAGCCACGCTACTCTTCCGAACCCTATTCAGGAAAACCTGCTGGTAATTATGCGGGAAATTATGGTGGAAACTATGCTCCAAATCCGACGGGGCCTTATTCCGATGCCTCCCGCTACCAATCGCCACAGCCGCAGCCATCTCAATCTTACCGACAAGCTGCGCCGCAAGCTCCCGATTTGAGCGGTTCCAACTTCAAAGGAGCTTCCTTAAAAGAAAAGGATTTTTCAGGGAGAAACTTGAGCAATGCAAACCTGAGTGAAGCCGACTTAAGCGATACTTTTCTCCACAACATCAACCTCACAGGTGCGAATTTACAAAAAGCTAACTTGTTTAGGGCTAACCTGTTAGGAGCTTGTTTGATTAATGCCAACCTGAGAGAAACCAATTTAATCGGAGCGGATTTGAGCGGTGCAGACTTGAGCGGTGCGGATTTGACGGGTGCTAAAATCGGTTATGGCGATCGCGTCATGGTAAAACTCACAGGAGCTAGATTAACAGGTACAATCTTGCCCGACGGTACCGTACACAGTTAAAGGATTGAGTTTTTCCTCAATTCTGAAGCCAAAAATCTAGTTTCGGCAAATTGTTACTCCCAACTTAGATAGTGTCACCTAAAACAACCCCCATAAAATCGGTTCGTAGTGAGGACTTTAGTCCTCTTCAAATTGAGAGGACTAAAGTCCTCACTACGAACCTATAGCGGTTAAGTTATGTCAAATTATAAGCTGTTCCACATTTAACTTGCACACTTTAGTATTACCTTTATGTTTGAATCTTATCCCGATTTCTTCATCTGCTGCTTGCTCGCAGACAGGTAATACCAACCGATAAAACTCATTAAAGGAAATGGGTTCAAAACTTGAAAGAACAGCATTTCATTGTTTCGATCCAAAAATTTCATAGCTGATGCCAAAAATCCTCTTCGGGACTTACCAGAAAGAATTGGTTGAAAGCCCGCCCGCCTTCGAGAGAGAAATTAAAATCAGACTATTCATTACTCCAATCCTCGGACTTATAGGTAGAGGTCGCTCTCAAACTGTCAACTGTCAACTGTCAACTGTCAACTGTTGAAGCCCTCCGATGGAACAAACCGCGTTTTTTCACGAAAATATTCGCTGGGAATCTTTAATATCGGTAACAAACCCGGTTTCTGGGTTCCCATGCGTAAGTCCTACTTTTTTTGTGATAAAACGTTAGGAATTCGTGGTTGGTGGTAATTCGGTTGTCTCAGATTGAAACAAAAGTTTGCCCTCGCAGGGAACTAAAGTCTGGTAGAAAAACTTTTTACAACGATTGTGTTCATCGGCAATTACTACTCGCGCCTCGTGCCCGGTGCGAAATACCTCAGCGCGATCGCATTCTTCATAGGCAGCAATAATTACAAAATCTCCAGGATCGCACAAATGAGATGCTGCACCGTTGAGACAAATGATACCACTTCCCGGCTCTCCTGGCAACACATAGGTTGACAAGCGGTTCCCATTGCTAACATTCCAAATTTCCACCTCCTGTAAAGGCAGAATTCCCACCTTATCGATCAATTCATTGTCAATGGTGACGCTGCCTACATAATTAACATTTGCATCGGTTACGCGCACTCCATGTAGCTTAGCGTGCATCAGTCTAATTCTAGCCATTGTTTTTTTCCTGTACTGTATATGTCAGTCGATTTTGTATTTTATATTTTAGATTTACTTGCAGCATTAAATCTGGGAGCTTGAACTTGAGTCTCGAATCTAAAATTGAAGAATTTCTACTGTCATATAACCAATAGCAAACAATTCTCTCTAAGAGTAGCTTACTCCATCCTTTCCTTCACAGCACTACCTGGAATACTTCCATGTCATTGTCAAATTCTTGGATTTTCAGACGCTTGAGGGAAGTACCTGCTGGGAATTCTCTCTCAATTGTAACTGTTTTGATTGGGGTTAGTTGTTGCCACGCTGAATTAATAATATCTATAGCCCAATACGGTTAACTTAAGAGATGATATCGTTTCCGGTTGCATCGGAATTATTAACGGAAATTAGGAGACGGCAGTGCCGTGTCCCTACGATTAATCACGGTAGGGACACGGCACTGCCGTCTCCTCTATATCATAAGGAGTGCAACCGGAAATGATATGACAAGAGGGAAAACTCATGAAAAATAGATACTGGGTTGGCGCGTGCCTGCCCGTTGGCGAAGCTGCCCTGAAAGGGCTAGGGCTTATGCTTCGTTCCTCTCTTCGGACCATCTTAAGTGAACCGTATTGATCTATAGCCGGCAGCGAATTTTCCATTCCCAAAATCTCCCCCAAGAGATGTACTGCAAGTTGGATCTGACTTTTCACCTTTTTAGGCTTTTGGGGGAGGCTTTTCTCACAATTATTATGTCAAAACTTGGGAAATTGATTGGGTTTGCAAACTAATAATTTTACATACTTAACCATCTTGATTTTTTTTGATTGAACGCTTCCGTGATTGATTATTTCCGGCGACGCAACTTTCGTCCAGCAGCCAGCATAGCACCTCCCGCCATCAAACCTCCGACCGTCATCGGTTCTGGAACTGGCTCAGCTTCTACCGTCTCCACAGAACTGTCTTTAATCAATACAGCCACCGATTTGGGAATTGTATCAGCTTTGATCGTTCCCACAGAACCGCCTTTAATAAATACAGCCGAATCAAAATTACCGTCGCCCACATCTTTCATGCGGATGCTGAGAACATTTGTCTGATTTTGCTTGAGCAAACCCTCAAACCCTAAAACTTTAGTAAAACCGTCTAGCTTAATGATGTTAGCAGCAATACCCATCAAACTTGGGTTGTTAATATAGTCTGAGTGATCTGTAGAGCGATTATTTGGATCGGGAACGAGATTATTAATCGTAACTGTTTTCCCGTCGCTCAATTTTGCCAAATTACGACCATTCAGCAACAGTTCAAAATCGTCATTGTATTCAGAACCGCCGAACTCAGGAAACTCCTCTGAACCAAATACATACTCAAAGAACAATTTTTCAGCAGTGTCGTCAGCAAAAAATCTGAGGTCTAGCTGAGTTAAATCCCCAGATTCGCCCTTTACTCCAAAGTCCGTGTTTAAATCGCTGCCGTTGGTCATTAGGTTATCTTTCCGATTCTGGCCCGGTATATTGGTGACTTTGCCAGTGCTGAGAACAACGCCTGACTGCAAACCAAAAGGGTCATTAATAAAAGTACCAAAGGCAGCCTGATTTCCGGTAATTAAAACAGAGAAATCACTCAATCCTGCTATGTTATTTCCTAACAAATTATTTTTCAAAATCTCAGTGTTATTAGTTGCCCCTACCGAAAATGCCATTACTGGTGATGCCAAAAAGCTCAGAGCAGCAGTCAAGGTAGCTGTTAAGGCAGCAATTTTGTGATAACTTATCATATATTTTTGTTTAAAAGACTAAGATTGTTTAATGTCTAAATTCATTTTTACATTAGATAAGCATCAATGTCTAGTGCCTTTACAATGACTTTACATCTACGTAATTTTACGGCTTGGATGGTTAATATTTTGGGTATTTCTTAGCAATTATTCAATCAATAAACTTCAGGATAAAATACTAATACCAAAATATACGTACACAGACTAATAATTTGAGGAAGTAGGCACAGGATACCCAAGAAACCTGGTTTTTATGAGGTTTACGATCGCCCTTGACAAAAGATTTTGCTAAAATAAAAAACCGGGGTTTTTGGGTAAATCCGCAATTGATATCGAGTGGGGTCGATCGACTCCACCTGATATCAAAACAAATGACTGATGACAAATGACTGATGAGAAAGTTCGCGAGCGGGGACAGCACTAATCACCGATCGCTAAAACCCCCTTGCTTCTCCTTCCCCGCGCGGATCGGCAGCCCCTTCCAACCAACCGTCATCAGTCAGGACGATCGCATTTGCATTTCCCCAGCCGTCACGTTCGACAATCTGGTGTCCCCGCCTGCGTAACTCCTCAAGCGTCCCAGCCTCAAAACCTCCGCGTTCCACCATCAGGCGATCCGGCTGCCACTGATGGTGCACCCGGGGAGCAGACACAGCCTCGCCCACATTCATGTCGTAAACCAACAGGTTGAGGACAATTTGCAAAACCGTGGTAATAATCGTGCTGCCTCCAGGAGCCCCCGCAGCAAGGCGAAATTTGCCATTTTCCGTCACGATAACCGGTGTCATGCTGGATAAAGGAGTTTTAAGAGGGGCGATCGCATTTGCCTCACCGCCCACCAAACCAAACAAATTCGGCACTCCCGGCGCAGCAGCAAAATCATCCATCTCATTGTTGAGCAAAATTCCCGTACCCGCCGCCACAACCCCAGCCCCAAAACCTCCATTCACCGTAAACGTCAAACTAACAACATTGCGCTCTTTGTCAACTACCGTCAGGTGCGTAGTTTCCGGCGACTCGTACACAAAGCGGCTCAAAGTTTGAGCATCAACAGCTTTTACTTCGCTCGAAGGTTTGGCTTTGGAAATTTCGATTTGCGATCGGCGAAATTTCCCATAATTTCTGTTAGTCAGAGCTTTGACAGGTACGCTGACAAAATCTGGATCGCCCAAATATTCGGCCCTGTCAGCATAGGCAATCCTCATCGATTCCGCCAGCAAATGTAGCGCATCCGGGCTTTTCCTTCCCAAACTCTTGAGATCGGTATCGCCTAGAATATTGAGGATTTGCAACAAATGAACGCCACCGGAAGAGGGAGGCGACATCGCGCAAATTTCGTAAGTGCGAAACTTGCCACAAACCGGATTGCGCCAAATCGGCGTATAGTTTTTCAGGTCTTCGAGAGTGATAATGCCACCATTTTTAGCCATGTCGGTGGCGATCGCCCGCGCAATATCTCCGCGATAAAAACTTTGGGGATTTTGTGCAATTTGTCGCAATGTCCGCGCCAAATCTCGCTGCACCAAAACCTCCCCCGGTTGGTATAAAACATCACCACGAGTGAAAATATCCCGTGCCGCCCGATTCTTGTTAATCGCATCCTTTCGTTGCAGAGTAGCCTTTGTGAAGCGGGAACTTACTGGAAAACCCTTTTGGGCAAGGGCGATCGCCGGAGCCACCACCTGCGCCCAAGGTAACTTACCATACTCGCGGTGCACCGTATAAAGTCCAGCCACAGTACCCGGAATGCCCGCCGCCAAATGCCCGTCCAGACTTGCCCGCTTGCGTACCTTACCTTGCTTGTCCAGGTACATATCGCGCGTTGCTCGTTTGGGCGATCGTTCCCGGAAATCCAGCGCTTGCACAGTCCCCGTTTCGGCCCGTCGCAGCAGCAAAAAACCTCCGCCGCCGATACCCGCCGAAAAAGGCTCCACCACCGAAATCGCCAAAGCCGTAGCAGCCGCCGCATCCACCGCATTGCCTCCCTGTTGCAGCACGCTCAGCCCCGCGGCGCTCGCCAGGGGGTGAGCCGAAACTGCCATGACCTGTTTGCTGCGCTGCTGCTGCAAGTTTGGCTGTAGCTGCTGGTGGCACCCACCTAACAGTATTACCGTGATGAAACAAGTATAAATACGCACTTTATTGCTTAACTTTGAAAACATTTCTCCCCGCTTTGTCAGTAGATATTACCGTGATGAAACAAGTATAAATACGCACTTTATTGCTTAACTTTGAAAACATTTCCCCCCGCTCTCTTAGGAGATATTACAGTGACAATTAAATGACATCATCCTAAAGACATAGATTTAATTTCACTTCAGCGAAGAATCATTAACAGCCACAAGTTTACTCAAACTCAAATATGTTCAGTAGGGTAATTGTTAAATACACTACATGGTAATTTAAATGATCAGAAATATTAAGCATTATCAAAAAAACTTATAGCCAAAAGTGTTGCAGCCGAGTGGGAAGAGTGCTACTATGGCTACATTAATTATTAATTTTTTATTAACAAATATTCTGAGCAAAATTTTGGGTTATTTTAAGGCTCAAAGTCCTATCTACTTCAACAGTTGACAGTTGACAGTTGACCGCTTGACAGTTGACAGTTTGAGAGCGACCTCTACCCTTAAGTCAGAGGATTGGAGTAATGAATAGTCTGATTTTAATTTCTCCCGATCGGGGTTACGGCTTTCAACCAATTCTTTCTGGTAATAGGCTGGATCTTTTTTAAAAGTCAGGCCGTAGACCCAACTTTAAAAAAAAACGCAATCCTTGAACTTAAAAAAACAAAAAGTTTTAGTGAGCAGTTTACCAAACTGTCCGGAGTGTTAGTTAATCGGAATCTATTGAAACAAACAATCATCTCAAATAAACATCTCCATCAAGCTTTATGAACGCAAACAACATCGGCGCATTCATCCCCGGATTTAATCTCAAAAACATCAAGAATAGAGATATGGGAGGTGCAATCGATAACAAGTTAAACACAGGAAAACTCAAAACTGCGTCGCCCACTATTCTCGCACCCAGGATTGTCAGAAAAGCAGCATCACTTGCCATTAGCACAAATTTTTCCCGCGAAAAAGTTAGCATCATCATGCCGGCATTCAACGCCAAAGACACTATAGGCGAAGCGATCGCCTCCGCACTCCAGGGGACTCACCGGAATATAGAAATCCTAGTGATTGATGACGGTTCCACCGACGGCACCGACAAAATAGTTACTGACATGGCGGGGCAAGATCCGCGAATTAAGTATTACAAAAATCCGAAAAACCTAGGAGCTTACAAATCTAGAAATTTAATGCTCGAAGCAGCAACCGGAAAATTTATCGCATTTTTAGACAGTGACGACACCTGGGAACCAAACAAACTAGAAGAATGTTTGAATCTCCTCAAAAAACACCCAGAAGTTAAATCAGTCGGTCACGCCCTCCGCTATCTCAACAAGGAAGGCGAGAAAGTCAGCTACATTCCCACGTATCCCACAAATCGGGAAGAATTGCAGGATGTTCAAGAAAACGGCGCGCTTCCTTGGGTTTTTCCTACAGCTTTAGTAGTAGAACGAGAAGCTATCCTAGAAATCGGAGGATTTTTAGACGACTGGAAAGTAGGTGCAGATACCGAACTGATGGCCAGACTAGCTCAAAAGCACGGGATGCTAAGCACAAAGATGCCCTTAGGAAACTACCGAGTTTTGGGCAATTCGTTAACCGATAAATATTGGTTTAACAAGCGTCTAGCGATAGACTGCGTTAAAGAAAACCAGCAACGCAGAATTCGCGGTCAATCAGAGTTAACCTTGAGCCAATACCAAGAAATCTTTTTCCAAAATCTGTCGCCGTTAAAAAAACTCAATAAGTTAAGAGAGATTGTGGCAACTCGCTTCATGAGAAAAGCCGGAGAAAGCTGGTTAAATCGTGAGATTTTGCCTACTCTAATTTACGGAATTGCCACAACAGTGCTGAACCCTCAAGCCACTGTACACAAAATTCAGTGGATGAAATATCAGAAGCGATTAAATCAAGAATTTGACTAATTAGCTATTGGGCTGCTACATATAGCCTACCGAACTCTGCCACTTTCTAGCAGTAGCTGAACAGTTAACTGGACTCAGCTAGAGATTCGACTTCTAGGGTAGATAATAGCCGCCTGTTTGTTGACAACTCGACTGGTGGACAATCTCTGCATCAGTCGAGTTGTTAATAAAAATTGGTTCTTTGCATAGGCCCTCTAAAATGCGATCGCCCTGACAAAAGCCCTCAAAGGATTGAACAGAGGGGAATTCGCCAAAAAAATTAGCTGTCAAATCGGCTGCGATACCCATATTGAGGGTTTTCCCCCCGCTAGGCTGATCCCACTCAGGCTTCCAGCCTGTTATATTGGCTATAGGTAAATAAGCGCAGTACGGCTGTATAAATCAACAGCCTAGCTACTAAGTAGCGGAAAACACGGCTAAAATCCAAATTTTCCCACTATTCCCTAGCCAACTCTGTTTCTGCTACACAAAACTTAGCTAAACTTTCTCAAGTCTCACTATTCAATCAAGATTGCTCTTGAAGGGTCTGCTTCCTGCTTCACCCAAGGGAGTCGGCTC
>NZ_JAEQDD010000073.1:0-47757 GCF_020737885.1 Microcoleus sp. PH2017_34_RAT_O_A
TGGTCAACGACAAACCCTTGAATCTCGGTAAATGGTTTATCGATATTTTTTACCGCCCTGAGCCAGTATTGGCATGATTATTTATTTGGAAGTCCCTAAGGTAATGATTAAAACCTTGCGGACTTCGGAACGGTTATCGGCAACCATAGAATCTCCTCTATCAGCGATCGAGTTTTCTGGCTTCTAGTTTAAAGCGTATCAAGTCACGAAAGGTTAAAAGTATTATAGAATCTAGCTTGCAACTAGATTTATTTTCATTAATTTAGCCAAGCTTGTTGAGAGAAGTTTCAATTAATAGCATTCTCGCAGTCCAATTGAGCTGGAACGTACTTCTTTTGGGTTACTATATTTTTTAGCATTAACGATTGTATATTAAATTTCATTGCCCATGTCTCTTTCTCCGCTGACACTGAATTTAGTTGAAGGTTCTGTCTCGTTTAGCTTTTCCCCGGAAGCTGCGCGGGATTTGCAAAGTGCGATCGCCACTTTGATGGACAGCTTGAAAGCCGTAGCAGCCAAAACCGCTGGTGCTAAAGCTTCTCCCCAAAAACCGATGGAATATCGGTATGCAGGGGATGTATTTTTGGAGGTTTTCTGCAACCCAAATATTTGGGCGACTCCTTTTGCTGCGAAAGTGCTGATTACGGTTAGGGACGATCGCCTGCGCGTCACCACCGAAGCCGAACTGAGCCGCCTGCGCGACGATCTCGCTCAGTATATCGAACAAGTCGGTTGAGATGCTTCAACCTGAAACCCGTCGGTTTATCAAGGTTCAATTCCTGATAAATTAGCGGGTTTTATCAAAGCTTAGTAGGGTGCCTTAATTAGACGCACGTTACTTCTAAAAAAACAGTAAATTTGGTTTGTAGTAAGGACTTCAGTCCTTTAATGAGAGATGCGGACTGAAGTCCTCACTACGAACCTCTTTTGTAAATTTGGTTTGTAGTAAGGACTTCAGTCCTTTAATGAGAGATGCGGACTGAAGTCCTCACTACGAACCTCTTTTGATGGCGGATAATGGACTTAAAATTCTATAAATCTTAAACCTACTGACTTATCCTACGACTTTTTTCCAACGGATAGCTATCAGCAGGCGAAGCCGACCATTCCCACATTGAACCTGGATAATTCTTAGCATCAAAGCCGAAACTTGTCAACACCGAAGTCAACCACGCAGACCTAATTCCGCCACTACAATAACTCACAATTTTAGTTGACAGCGAAACACCTTTCTGCCGCAAGATTTCGACAATTTCCCCGCGAGAGAGGAGTTGTCCCTGCTTGTCCATCAACTGTTTGTAATAAAGGTGAATTGCCCCGGGAATGTGGCCGCCCCGCGTTTCTCCGTAAGGTGTTTTACCTGCATATTCTCGCGGCTCTCGGGCATCAATAACTGCTAAATTATCATTGCCTAAAATAGCTTTTAAATCATCCCGATTGATTTCCCAAGTCGAGCGGCGAGATACGATAAAATCTCCGGGCTGAGGTGGATTATTTGTACCTGTTACATGAGAAATTCCAGCTTTGACTAAAGCTTGATATCCTCCACCTACAAAAACAGCTTTTTCGTGTCCCAAACTTCGCAGCATCCAAACAATCCGCCCGTCTTCGCCCCATCCTTTCACGGAATTGGCGATCGCGATTACAGGTTGGTCTTGACAAATTCCCAGTGCTTGCAGTTTTTCTGTTAAGATTGCATCATCTTCGAGAATTTTGCCTTTGTGCGGAAAGTGCGATCGCGAAAATTCCTGCCAAGTTACGGGAATAGCTGGCGGGAGACGGCAAAACCACTTTAAAATAGGTGCGCGAGCATCGAGCAAGGTAGCTCCTCGTGACAGCAACTCCTTAGCTATATCTGCACTTACTATCCAATTATCTGCTAAATTACACATCAATTAGAGATAATTTATTGAGCAACTTTTGCTGTATTAGCACCGCAGGCTACAACCCCTTTAGTATCCATTGTTGGCTTAGCTGGTTTAATCTTGCCAGAAGCAACATTTAGACACAAGATTGTTTGGGTCTTATTTCCTGCCAAAAAGACTCCACCCACAAAACTTTTGAGATTAGATTGATTCGACACTGCATAATTAAATACAGCTTTGTTTACTGTATCAATTGAATATTTGTAATTAGCTGTGTCAGCTTTAATGCCGAGAGCTAGATTAGAAACAGAACTTGTAAAACCCGTATTATTGCGATAGTAGTCTTGCTGAGCTTTATTCATTTCTACCACATATTGTTTGGCTGCTGATTCCTGAGTTTTAAGGGTTGGCGACAACTGAGCATGAGCCACTGTAGGAAACAAAACTGGTATAATTAGAGTTGCGATCGCAATTTTTATCTGCTGGTTACGAGAGCTATAAATCATGTTTTTACCATTGCTTAAAACTTGAATGGCGGTAGGACACCGCACGGCCGTGTCTTTACATATCTGCGGCTTTGGCTACATATTTTACGTCAAATTCATCGCTCGACCTAATTAGCCAAAGCAGTATTATTCGCAAAAATTAATCATGAACTGAGCGGTGGAGTAACATACAATTAAACTAATTGTTTTGCTTGAAACTGTTTCAAATCTTCCGGAGCAACCGTGCCGTATTCTGTGATGATTCCCGAGATTAATGCAGCCGGAGTTACATCAAAAGCTGGATTGTAAAATTCTACTCCTTCAGGACAAATTCGGGTAGTTCCAACTTGATACATTTCAACTGAATCGCGTTCTTCAATGGGGATTTGGCTACCGTCGGAAAGTTCAAAATCAATTGTTGACAGAGGAGCGGCGACAAAGAAGGGGACGTTGTGAGCTTTGGCAACAATTGCTAAACTGTAAGTGCCAATTTTATTGGCGGCGTCGCCGTTAGCAGCGATTCTGTCTGCACCGACAACTACGGCGTGAATCATGCCGAGTTTCATGCAGTGGGCGGCCATATTGTCGGCGATTAATGTGACGGGAATTCCTTCTTGCACGCATTCCCAAGTGGTGAGTTTGGCGCCTTGGAGACGGGGGCGAGTTTCGTCAGCAAAAACTCTGCCGAGTCGGCCTTCTCGCCAAGCAGAACGAAATACACCTAATGCTGTACCGTAGCCGGCTGTGGCTAACGCACCGGCATTGCAGTGAGTTAGTAAGTTCAATTTTTCTGGTGTTGCTGGTAGAACTTCTAAACCTTTGTCGCCGATATCTTTACAAGTTTGTACGTCTTCTGCTTGAATGGTTTTAGCCATTTCTAACAAAGTTTTTTGTACTTGTTCGACGGAACCGCTAGTTTGATTTGCTGTTTTGAGCATTCGGGATATTGCCCAAAACAAATTAACTGCTGTGGGACGAGTCGATCGCAATAATTCACCAACTTGTTCTAGTTTAGCCAGAAATTCAGTGCGATCGCCCGTTTCGATTTCCCTCGCACCCAAATACATCCCGTAAGCTGCTGCTACCCCAATCGCCGGAGCACCTCGCACGATCATAGTTTTAATCGCCTCAGCCATATCTTGAGAGTTGGTAATTTCGACTGTAGCGTATTCTTTGGGCAGTCGGTTTTGCTCAATTAGCAGCACTCGGTCTTCAATCCAGGTGACGGGGGAAACTGGGGATTTTTGAGCTGTCATCGATTTCAATGATATGAGGGACAAGTTTCTATGATGCCATGAAGGCGACTCTTCCTCCTATGTTATGAGCGATAGGCTGGATTTGCCAAAATCCCTGTCCTGCCGTTGGAGATTGGAGATTGGAGATTGGAGATTTATTGCATATTTACGAATATATGGGTACAGAATTAACAAAAATTATTGTTCAACAGGGATACTCTCGATCGGCTGTTGCGGATTTAAATTGTATATTTCCCGGAACTGTTCCCCACTCCTCAAATTCTCCTCTGGAACATAGCACGCTATCTCTCGCTCGCCCAGCAGCTTATCGACCCATATTGCGTTTCATGCGATCGAGTTCTTCCTCAGCTTCCCAGTTTTGAAACTTTTGTTCTAGAGGGTCTGCCGCCTTAAAACTGTTATAATTAGAACTCTGATTCCAACCCTTTGTATCCCAATTCTGCTCAGTTTTATCTGCTTTAGCGGTAGTTTTAGTTTTCGCTTCTGCGGCTTTGGCCCGGACTTCTTTTCGGCGCAATTGAATTTGGCGGTACAATTCTTTGGCTTTTTCTATCCGTTCTTTGCAGCCTTGCATTTGTCCCCAGCGCTGATTTCCCTGACGCAGCAAAGCTGCTTGTCGCTCTTGGGCGGCTTGAGCGAGATCCAGCCTTTGAGCTGCTTTGGCTTTGTTGGCGCGATCGTTCCAGCGCTGAATTTCTTGGGCGGCGGACAGAATTTCTGCTTGCAGTGTTTTCTCTTGTTTCTGAATCTCTAGAATCAGTCGCAGGGTGTCTTCTTCTTGTTCCTTGAGTTGTTCTTCTATTGCCTGCAATTCCAGGTGGGGGTTGCTACGCAAAAATTCTTCTAATCGGGTTTCTAGAAAGCGGCTGACATCATCAAATATGCTCATTTTTTATGAAAATTCTGTGTTATTGGTTATTTGTTATTGGTTATTTGTTATTCGTTTTTAGCAGTGGAGATTCCCCAGCGATCGATTTATTAGCTACTAACAACTGACCCTTCGACTTCGCTCAAGGCACCGCAACTGACAACTGATAACTGATATCGTTTCCGGTTGCATGGTCAGGTGATTTAACCTTTCTAGAACACTATTGACACAGAGTCCGAGAATAGAGAGCTGAATACAGGACGATGCTACCGGAATTGATATGACAACTGACAACTGACAACTGACAACTGTCAACTGTCAACTAACGGATTAGAACTTTTGTCCGACAAAAACCGATCGCACATCTCCACCCTTGCGGATAACTGCTTCTTGATTTTTGATTTCTGCCAGAGTCCAACCGCTAGCGCCGATGCTTTCACCGACATAAATTCTGCGGGCTACACCGTCTACTTCAAACAAAGCAGCCGATCGATCGCCCAATTCCAAAATCCCCACTAGCGTCTGGGCGGAAGTCGGCGCGCCGGTAACAGCCGCTGCCGATTGCTGGGGCGCTGGCGCGGATTGCCCTGCTGCTGGCGCTGGTGCTGATTCAGTTTCGCGAGCCAAAATCTTTGGCTGCACAGACTCCGAGGGGGAAGCAGCAGCCGCGAGGGGACTGCGATTGCCAGCGGTGGCGATCGCGCGACCGGAGGCAGAGGCTGACGGTGAAGGCGAACCTGCTGCGGTTTGAGAAGCTGCCGGAACCGCCACATTCACCTGAGTCGGAGCCGCCGGAGCCACAGTCACCTGAGCGGGGGGAGGGATGACTACGACTTGGGGTGCAGGTGCTCCCGGCGCGGCGGCGGCTTGTTCTAGGGCATTCGCGATGCGGTTGACTGCTGTCGAAAGACCTGCGGTTGCCGGTGGCGCGCCGGAAATTGAAATGCTCGGGAGTGTTCCTGGGGTTGCGGCTCCCGGAACTGTGGCAAGTTGCGAGTTAGCCTGAGGAGCTTTTTTTTGTTCGATCGCTACTAGCGATCGCTGCACGTATTCGACAAACTGGGTGTCTGGTGCAATTTTGCCACTTGCTGCCGGCGTCTGCGGGGTCGGGGCTGCGGGCAAGCGCACCAGTCCCGACCTGCTTGCCAGCCACAATCCCATGACTAGAAGCAGCGACCCACAGGCTGCTCCTAGCAGGATTCGGTCAAATGATTGTTTGGACTGTTTTTTGGTTGTTTCTAGGGCGACTTGGCGGGCGATCGCTGCTACCTCTTGTTCCCCGCCTCGCGGAGGTTCTGGCGCCAACTGCGACAAAACTATTTGAGGTACCGAGATGGATTTTAGCGCCACGAATTCTGCTGGTGGCATCTGCTCGGCTGGCAGTCCCTCGCTGCCGTCGAATGCTCGATCGACTCCTTCAAACAGTTCGTCCATCAACCGATCGGCGTAGGACTCTACTGCCACTGTTTCGGATGGCACTGTTTCGACGGTCGCCACCACGGCGATCGGATCGGACGCTGATTCCAAGGACATCTGTTTGGCGATTACTTTTTGAGGCATAGTTTTTTGTTGGCTCCCGCTCCTCGACAACTCTGAGATTCTCAACTTCAGATTTCTACAGGATACTTGTGATGTTGACCAATTCTTGGCTTAGAACAGGTTAATTGTAGCTCAACTCATAACAAAATTTTTAGTCTTTGGCAAACTTATTGCCCGGTCTCTACTTCTGAAGCAAGCTGTTTTCCGCCTTTTTGCCTGCTAATTTCTGCTGCCACTTTTACTCAGCCTTAGTCTCATACACATTTTAGTTTTTTTGTCAATGCCCATTCAGGGCTTTCCCCGGCTCTAGACACACAACTTGACTTTACGGCTAATCGATTGAAGAATTGGAGAATTGGAGAATTCAAGAATTGACACCAATGACTATTGAAATACAATATAAGGGACAAATAGAATTACCTGGTGAAAAAATACAGTTACATCTATAAAAAAAGAAGGTTATAGCCTTTCTCAGAAAGATGAGGTACTAATGGGCATAGGGCATAGGGCATAGAGCATAGGACTCGCGGGCATACCTCACTTTTTTGAGAAAGGCTATATATTAATGTATGAGATATTGCCAAACATTTAGGATGGCAGTTAAATAGTATTTATTTTTGCCATTTAAAAAAGTTACAAAGAAATCGTCAACATTACCTTTGAATTCCTTGAAATACTATAGCAAACATCTTAACGCTTTCTCCACTACTTATCTCAACGATTTGCGCGGAGCAATTCTCGCATCTCCTTATTTTGCCATCAATAATCTCAACCGCGACTTCATCGGTACAAAAGGGTTTTCACTGGTATTCCAGCGTTCAGAGATTGCACAAGTCGAACAGAAATTCCCCTGCTTCAAACCCTATCTAGACCAAGCCCTACAGTCAGCTTGTAATGCTTTTTACCTCAACCCTCTACTGCTGAAAGAAGGTTCTCGCGTCGATCCGCATATCGATCTTTGCGATCGTATTGCAAAACAGTTGAACCGCCCGCGACAGTCAGCGTATTGTATGTGCAAGTACCAATAAATCTCGAAGGCGGAGAGTTGGTGTTGCGCTGTCACAAAAAACAAGTCGGGCAAATTAAGCCAGAAGCAAATACGCTGGTGTATTTCCAAGGAGACTTAACCCATTCTGTGAATGCAGTTACAAGTCCTGGGACTCGCCTGAGTTTGGTTTGCGAACAGTACAGTTTGAGTGAAACAGAATTAGCAGATATTCCCGGATTTACATTAGAATCTCGGGCTGTAAAATCCAAAATAAAATAAGACAGTTCCGAGCTTTCATCTAATAAGCTGAGGTGCATCTAAATTTCACAGTTAAGTTTGATAAAATTATTGTGGAGTGGGCGTCTCGCCCGAAAAATTCACTTAGATTTTGATAAAATTATTGTGGGGTGGGCGTCTCGCCCGCACAAAAAACCTAACTTAGATGCGGAACAGCTTATTATGTCTTCCTTCTAATTAAAAATCATGTACTCAGATCCAGTTCAAACAGAATATTCTCGCCTCGCCAAGCGATATGATAGTCGCTGGTCATTTTATATCAATACCACAATAGAGGAAACACTCAACCGTCTAGACATTAATCAAGGGGAACATATTTTAGACCTTGGTTGTGGAACCGGGGTTTTAATTCAACGTCTGTTACAGGTGTCTCCAGAAGCAGAGGTTTTCGGAGTAGACACCTGTGCCGAAATGCTCGAAATTGCCAAACAGAAACTACCTGAATTTGTGGAGTTAAAACTAGGTAGTGCTGACAACCTGCCATTTCCCAGCAACTATTTTGATCTAGTAGTTTCAACCAGTGCATTTCATTTTTTTCGAGATCCATTCCAAGCACTCCAAGAAGCAAAACGGGTTCTCAAACCTAATGGTCGTCTAGTGATTACAGATTGGTGTTATGATTATCTAACTTGCAAGGTTTGTGACTTTTTCCTGCGATGTTTTAATCGCGCTCATTTCCGTACCTATGGAGTCGCTGAATGTCAAGCGATGATGCAAAGTGAGGGATTGCAAGAAGTTGAAATTGAACGATACAAAATCGATTGGTTTTGGGGGATGATGACAGCGACAGCAGTCAATCGATTTTAGATTTTAGATTTTATGATTGATTAACTCATTGATCCAACAGTGATAATAACCGCTGTAATTCTCCACAAGCTGCCTGAAGCGATCGCGGTGCATCTTCTGGTAAGCTTTGAGAATAACATCGATCGGCTAAATTCTCAACATAGGTTTTGCAAATAGCCTCATTTTTCTCATATTTTGCGTAAGCATCCTCCTCATTCACAGTTTCTCCCTGCAAATAGTGTATCCAAGTCTCAATATTGCGCTTGGGGACGAAAATTGCGATCGCCTCATGGGATTCCCTCTTTTCCTGAGCATCTTGATCGAGTATACTAGCTAACTGATTTAGTCTGTCTTGTGGCGTACCCGTATCTGCATCAATTAATACCACTAATGCGATCGATACCCGGTTTTTATTCTGGCGATAAGCTTTCACTTCCACCGGATACTGACTGCGTACATACTGTTCTCCAGATTGGCTACCGGGCGGACAAATCTTAGTCCGAAATAGACCTGTGAAACCTCGCTTTTTCAGGAAATGACGGGCAAAAACCTCCTGCTGTCTGTCCTCGCAGAGAATGACAATCTGAACTCTACGCTGACTCATTCAACCATCCCCGTGCAATCAATTCAGAAACTGGCAATCCAGAATTATCAGCTACTTCACTACTAATTCGTTTAACTCGAACCGCAGCATTGCTTTGACGCTCAAACCAATAGCCAATCGGTGAAGCTAACAGATAGTTAATTAACTCAGGATGGTGAGAAATTAGTAAAGCTTGAAGTTTTCCCTCGTTACAAAGGTCATAAAGTTCAATCAGCCAAGGTTGAATTTCTGGTAATGCTAAAAAGTTTTCCGGTTCATCAATCCACAAAGTATAGTCTTCAGATTTTGTACCGTGAATCAGGGTATATAAAGCAACTAGGGTTTTTTGTCCATCCGACAATTCTCCCAAGCGATATTCAATTGGTTTGATATTGTCTGTTTCTCCTGAAAACCGCAGTTTTAACAACACATTTTCTTCGCTGACTCGCTCAAATTTAAAATTGTTGAATCCATTCAAAACATCTTTTAAAATATTTCCTATTTCCGCAACCTTACCTTGATCTTCAGATAAGTAGCGATACCAAGAAACAAAATTTTCCATTTTTGGAGTCAAACGCATTTGTTCTTGCTTGCTTTCATCAACCATCAAGCTGGGAACAACTTGCACGATGATAAATCGCGCCATCCGTTCTCTAAACCAAGTTAACTTCGTGTTGTCGTTTCTTGGCATTAATGAAGGCAGAATAGATTGCGACCAGTCAAACTGGTATTTCGGGCCTGGCGAATAATCATCTCGATAGAGTTGAACTTCGCCGAATTCAAATTGTAGTAAAAGTCGGTTATCAAAGAGCAGACTCTCGTACCTAACACGACATTTATCTCCATACTCATCGATTTGTAATTGATATGTGTAGCAGCCGTCATTACCGAGAATTTCTAGCTCGAAACGCTGAATTTGTAAGGTTTGCCAGCGGGTGAAGTCCGCAGGTTTGAAAATTCCTTCTACCTTACTGTCGCCGCTGATAAATGCTTGAATTTTTTGCAATACTTCAAAAACAGTCGATTTACCTGAACCGTTAGCACCTAGAAATAGATTAATTGCATCAAAGTCAAGTTCAAAGTTTACCAGACAGCGAAAATTGTCAATATATATTCGTTTCAGCATGGGATTTTTTTACTTATAATTCCTCTAGCTCCTGTCATTGTTAACAGGAGCCAAACACAACACTCGGACAACCAAAATTACCCCAGCCGTTCGGCTAAGTCCAACCACCGCTCAGTCGCAGTATCAATTTCGTGAGTCAATTTAGCCAAACGATCGGATAACTTCTTCACCTCCGCAAAGCCGCTCGGAGCATTGTTGGACAAAATCTTCTCAATCTCTGCTTTCTCTGCTTCCAGCTTCGGAATTTTAGTCTCTAATTGCTCGTATTCCCGCTTATCATTGAAGGAAACTTTAGTTGATTTTTGAGGAGCAACTTTGGCTGATGAATTGTTGGATTCAGCGGTGCGTGTAAGTTTTTCTTTGTCTTTTTGTCCTTTGAGTTCTTTGGCTTCTTCGGCTTTCTTGTAATCTAAATACACTGAGTAATTGCCGGGATATAAACGCAAATTGCCGCCAGGTTCCAAGGCGAACACCATGTCGATCGTCCGATCGAGAAAATAGCGATCGTGCGATACTACAATTACGCAGCCGTTAAAGTCTTCGAGATAATCCTCTAAAACCGCCAGAGTCTGCACGTCTAGGTCGTTTGTGGGTTCGTCGAGAATCAGCACGTTGGGCGCACTCATCAGCACTTTCAGCAAAAATAACCTGCGCTTTTCGCCGCCCGAAAGCTTGTTAATGGGTGCATACTGTTGGTTGGGCGGAAACAGAAACTTTTCCAGCATTTGAGAAGCGGTAATGATTTCCCCATCCGCCGTTTGCACCAATTCCGCCACACTTTTGAGATATTCAATCACCCGCTGGTCTTCATTCGGTGTCAAATCCTCTGAATGCTGGTCGAAATAACCGATATGAATGGTTGTGCCAATTTCCACAGTACCAGAATCCGGCTGAATGCGTCCGGTGATGATATCCATCAGCGTCGATTTGCCGGCGCCGTTGCAGCCAATAATCCCAATCCGGTCTTCGGGAGTGAAATTGTAGGTAAAATCTTTGATTAAAGTGCGATCGCCATAGGCTTTACGGATATTCAACAACTCAATGACTTTCTTGCCAATTCGGCGGCCCGCTGTGGCAATCTCGACTTTACCATTGGCTGTTTTAAACTCCTCTGCGCGCATATCCTTAATGCGATCGATCCGAGCTTTTTGCTTCGTACTGCGCGCTTTCGGCCCCTTCTTGAGCCATTCCAACTCACGCCGCAATACTCCGGAAAATTTGCGCTGAGTGCTGGCGGCGGATTCTTCCGCTAGGGCTTTTTTCTCCAAGTAATAAGCGTAATTGCCAGCATAATTGTATAGGTCGGCGCGATCGATCTCTAGGATGCGATTGGTAACGCGATCGAGAAAATAGCGATCGTGCGTAATCAGCAACAAAGCACCGCGATAGCCGTTCAAATAGTTCTGCAACCACTCCACAGACAGCGCATCCAAGTGGTTTGTCGGTTCATCCATCAACAACACATCAGGTTCAGACAACAGCGCCGTTGCTAAGGCAATTCGCTTGCGGTAGCCACCGGACAAGTCGCCAATTTTGGCATGAAAATCCTCAATCCCCAGCTTCGTCAAAATCAATTTAGCCTTAGTTTCCAAATCCCACGCGCCCACCTCATCAATGCGCGCCGAGACAGTAGACAGACGCGCCATCAACTTGTCGGTATCGCCTTTACCGTGGGACAATTCATCCGAAATTTCTTCATATTCCCGCACCAAAGCCATTTGTTCGCCGCTGTCGGCAAATACTTGCTCTAAAACCGTGTGACTTTCGTCTAAATCCGGCTGTTGCGGCAGATAGACAATTGTAGAGCCTGGATTGACCCAGCGATCGCCAGAGTCGATCGACTCCAAGCCCGCAATCATCTTCAGCAGCGTTGATTTCCCGGAACCGTTGGTACCGATGAGTCCGACTTTATCGCCTTCATCCAGGCTGAAACTGGCATTTGTCAAGAGTTCCTTGATGCCGAAGTCTTTTTTGATCGATCGTAGAGTAAAAATAGTCATGAGTATATAAAATTATCTACTTAGCTTTTGACATTCACTAGCAATTTGCAGTATTTTAGATTATATCATGTCTTGTACCGCACTTGATTTTGATTTGCGATTTCACCCAAGGCAAGCGAGAATTTATCAGTCTAAGTTTCCGAACTGGCAAGATGAGATATAAAATAATAAGTAAGAGTTGAGATTAGGAGCAATGAAAATAGATCGTATTACAAGCAATCCCAAGCGAATGAATGGGCAACCATGTATTCGCGAGCTTCGGCTGACTGTTCGTCGGGTAATCGAGCTGCTAGCAACTTATCCCGATCGAGCAGAACTACATCAAGAGTTTCCAGAATTAGAGGATGAAGATATCCGACAAGCTCTAATTTTTGTATCCTCTTATCTTGACGATCGGATCATTGAACTACCTAATCGTTATGAAGCTGTTGCTTGACCAGGGATTACCACTTTCTGCGGCAGCATTATTACGTGATGCAAGTATCGACACCATCCATGTTGGTGAAATTGGTATGTCTCAAGCCGAAGATGCCGAAATCATCCAGAAAGCCAGAGAAGAGGAACGTGTAGTTGTTACCCTCGATGCAGATTTTCATACATTACTAGCACTTGATGAAGCAGTTTCTCCCTCAGTTATTCGCGTTCGGATTGAAAGGTTACGCGCCCAAGCATTAATGGATTTACTGCTGATGGTAATTGCTCAGTGCGAGGAGGATCTAGAACAAGGCTCTGCCATTTCGATCGAGCCAAGCCGTATTCGGATTCGCCGTCTGCCACTCATACCGGATGTCTAAAAAATAGTCATCAGTATCAACAGTCATTTACCTAGCTTTAGTGTAGCATGATATCGCGTGTATTAATTGCATTATTTCTGCTCATATTGCGTCTTGTACCGCATCTTCGATACAATTATAAGTTAGAGTTCTCATCTTGAGCGGTCTTTGTTTTAGGTGTTGTATTCCCATTCAATTTTCACATCGATAACAGTTTAATTATATGAAATTGCACAACACACCTGAAATTGCTAAGTTGAACGGCTACATGGAAGCTATGAGTTGTTGCTTAGATGGTTGCAACTATGTCGTCCGGTTTAGCGCTAAAGGAATACAGCTTGAGGATAATGAATTAGAATCGCAAACATTGGATGAATTAGCTATTCGAGAGAATCTTCAGGAAGTAATACCTGGTTCGGAATTGCAGAGTTTAATGCAACTAGCTTATCCAAGAACACACCCTCATCTTGCAACTATGTGCGAGTGCCATCACGGTCTCACATGGTTGACTACCAGAGTCAATACCTTTATTGCTCGCATAAATCCGTCAGACGGGTTCAAGAATGTGGACAAGCACAAAAAACAGAACCTGACCATAGGATTTTGGCGTAATGTCAATGCGTGTATTGATTATGAAAATTCTCGATTTTTTCAGTACAATCCAGCCTTCGGTGTAGACGATGAGTTATGGGACTTCATAATTTGGGGCTTCACATTTTTGATTGTGAATGAACAACAACGAAGATGTTTACTGATACATGGTGCTGCATCAGATTAAAAACGATGATAAAGCGTTAGCCAAAGTTTTTGGTTGCAGCTTTAGTTTGTGACTTCATTATGTTTCGTTAGTGCGATCGCAACTGGAGATTGACAAACAAAAAACCTATGCGGTAAAATGAGGAAAAAAGCACGGATAATTCCCAAATGAACGATCGCTCCTCAGCAGATTTGATATCTGTGACAGAGTTACACCGCCAGCTTAACGACTTACTCCAGCAACTATCACCAGAACGATTACAGGTGCTTGCTGATTTTGCAGCTTATTTAGCCAATGCTGAAAGCGAAGCTGCAACTCAAGAACTTTTGGCAATTTCTGGATTGCTAGAGCGAGTTAAGCAAAATGAAGCAACTCTTAAAACTGATTATACAAACTGGAGAAGTCTTCGATCTGATGTATGAAGTTCTTCTCCATCCTGATGCTCAAAAGGTTTATGTCAATGCTGACAAAGCCCTAGCGAATAAAATTGCCCGATGTTTGGAGCAGTTAGAACAAACTCCCCGATCGCACCCTAATATTAAAGCCCTCAAAGGAGATTATGCAGGGTACTATCGCTACCGAATCGGTGACTACAGAGTCATTTACTCGATCGAGGATGAAGTGGTACAGGTATTTGTTGTGGCGATAGCCCATCGCAGTCAAGTTTATGAACCGTGAGGGCGAGTTAGTCAGCCCAGCAGCAAGAGTGATTCCAATCCTTGTAAAAGCCCACTATAATTCAGATACCAACCTTTGTTGGAGTTTTATATGTCCTTGCAACAGCTTAAAGAAAAAGCCTGTCAACTCTCAGTCAGCGATCGCCTTGCCCTGCTAAGTGCGATCGTTCAATCGCTCCAAACTACACCAGAAATCGAGAATTGGCAATATTTAGTTGCACGTCCTCATGCTTGGCGCAAACAACTGTACATTAAAGGACGTAAATTACTGGCATCGACTATTTGGCGAGACATGACTGCTAATGGGATGTCACCCGAACAAGCCGCCGAAAATTGGGATTTACCGCTGTCTGCTATCTATGAAGCGATTGATTACTGTGAGAATCATCAGGAACTTTTAAAATTAGAAGCAGACGAAGAACGCTATCGATTGGAAGCAAAAGGAGTTCGACTTGAGTCTACAAATGCTGCTTGACGAAGATTCTCAAGCAAAATATTTGGTTAATCTACTTCAAGCAGCCGGTCATGATGTAGCCACAGTCAATACACTGAATTTAATGAATCATCCCGATTCAGTCGTGCTAGACGCTGCTAGAAAAAATGAAAGAGTCCTGCTTACACGCAATTGTGATGACTTTCAGGAATTACATCAAGCCAACCCAGAACATTCAGGAATTTTGGCAGTTTACCAAGATTCTGAAGCTTCTAAGAATATGAGTTATCAGGCGATAGTAAAGGCAATTGATAATTTAGAGATAGCAGAATATGACCTCAATAATCAGTTTGTTGTTCTCAATCAATGGAGTTATTAATTTACAATAAATTTATTGTAAATTAAGAAAGCTTAATCAAAACCCCGATCGCCCATGCCTGCCAATGTATTATAATACAGATACCAACCAAGGTTGAAGTATCTTTGTATGTCCTTGTTATTATAAACGCAGGTTCGTTCTTATGTCTCAAGCACTTAGGCAAGACATCATCAATATCGCCGAAGAGCAGATTGACGAAATAAAGCAAAAGATTGACTACTATACCACAGAATATGCCATCGAATTCATAGTCGATAAATACCTGGAACAAGATGATGCCGGGCTCGGTGAGATTTATCTCCCTGAATTTCAAAAAAAATTGAGATGGGATATTAATCATCAATCTTTATTCATTGAATCCATTATTCTTGGTGTGCCTATTGCTGCCATGATTGTCGCAGAAATCGAAGAAACTGGAAAAGTAGCGATTGTTGATGGAGCTCAGAGGGTGATGACTCTGGCAGCTTTCCTAACAAATCAGTTGCAACTGAGCAACCTCGAAACATTAGATTCTCTAAATGGTTCCTATTTTAAGGATCTCGCACCTTCACGCCAAAGAAAGTTTAAAAACACTTCGCTCAGAATGATAGTTCTCTCAGACAAAGCTGATGAGAGAGTAATAAGTAATATTTTCTATCGCATCAACACCAGTAATATCGATCCAACTCGTAATTCCAATAGTCTGCTACCAAACTCATAAGCCTGAGAATATGAAGCCAAGAATTGACTATGCTAAGGATAAGCTTTTAAGTCAAAGTTTATGAAAGAGTTCATTAAAGACTTTAATAGGCGAGTGGCAGAAATCCAGAAATATTTTGAATTAGTAGATAAAATTGAACAACTTGGTGCATTGTCTGCTAAATCAATCATCTTCCCATCAGGTGAATATATTGTTGATAGCGATATCAAAAAAATCTTGCAGTCTCATTGTTACCTGCTATTATACAATCTTGTCGAATCCTCTATTAGAAATGGTATAACTGCAATTCATGATATTATCTTAATCGAGCAATTAACTTATAAAGATTTAAGTCAGAAAATCAAGAGATTGTGGTTGCTGAATGATAAAAGTAAAAGTTTCAGAGACTCATATATCAAAAAAGATTCGATCGCTGACAATCTTCAGGAATTAATTAGATCAGTTTTAGATGATGAGATGGTTTCGTTAGATCCATCTAATATTCCCATATCTGGAAATTTGGATGCTAAAACTATCAAAGAACTCATAGATATGTATGGCTTTTTTGGGGATTTAGGAGTTGCGAGTAGAGAAATAGATGACATTCTGAATTTTGTGGTTAAGATCCGATGCGATTTGGCACATGGAAATGTTTCGTTTTGTGATGCTTCGAGTCAAATACTTTGGAGCAAGTTAGTTGATGATAAAGATAAATTGGTGAAATATCTAACTCATATGCTAAATAATATTGATGATTATATTGATCGGAAGAAATACAGAATTTAGCCGTCGGTAGCGACTAGGGTAAAAATATTCCCACTACTCGATCGCACCTTAATTTCCTCGCTCATATTTCTCCTCCTTTACGGAAGTTGTTGCTGTCGGAGTTCTCTGGACTCGATCGCCCACGCCTTCCAATGTACTATAATTCACATACCAACCATTGTTGGAGTGCTTTTTTATATTTCTGCAAAACATTTAAAAAAAAGCCTGCCAACTCTCAGTCAGCGAGATCCTTGCGTTACTAAGTGCGATCGTTCAATTTCCCCACTTTGATAAGCACGGTTTTATCATGTCGATTAAAACAGTCTATCGCCTAACTACCCATCTCAAAAAAATCCCGCTACGAACAGTGCTGATTGTACCGTTTGTGCTGCAAATTGTCGGGACTGCGGGGTTGGTGGGGTATCTTTCCTATACAAACGGGCAAAAGGCGGTTAACAACCTAGCAGATCGGCTAGCAGCACAAATTGGCGATCGCGTCATACACTACCTCGATACATATCTGTCTGCGCCTCATTCGATCAACCGCATTAACGCCGATGCGGTGCGCCAAAAAACAATCAATTTACAAGATTTGCGGCAACTCGAACGCTACCTTTCGTTTCAACTCAAACAGTTCGATTCGCCGACAACCATTATTTTTGGTAGCAAACGGGGAGACTTCGTGGGAAGCGATCGCACTATCGGACAGAATCTGATTATGCGATCGGATGAGTTCGATCGGGGCATCATCAATATGTATGTTCCAGACTTGCTAGGTAATAGAACCAAACTATACAAAACTTTTCGACAACCTGATGCCACAAATAGGCCTTGGTACCAAGCTGCTAAAGCTGCCGGGAAATCCACCTGGAGTAATATTTTTCAAGTCGGTAACAATACAGATTTAGTAATTAACGGCAATCGACCGATTTATGATGAGACTACAAAGGAACTGCTAGGAGTATTTTCGGTAAACCTCAACATTAGAAAGATTGCCAACTTTCTCGATAGCATAAAAACTAGCAAGTCGGCAAAAATTTTTATTATCGAACGCAGCGGGTTGTTAGTAGCCAATTCCGGGCCCGACAATCCCTATATTTTGAGCAACCAGCAGTTTAATCGATTAAAATTAACGGCAAGCCCAAATGCTACAATCCGCGCCACGGGTCTATTTTTAACGAATCACTTTGGCGATTTTTCCCAAATTAATGATGTTCAACACCTTGAATTTGAAATTGACGGCCAATGCCAATTACTCAAAGTAGTACCTTACAAGGATAATTTTGGTTTAGATTGGTTGATTGCGATCGTCATCCCAGAATCTGATTTTATGGCAGAAATTGACGCCAACAATCTCACCACAATTATACTATGTGCGACTGCCTTAACGGGAGCAATTGTTGTCGGCATTTTCACAGCCAAATGGATAACAGAGCCACTTTTATGCTTAAATACTGCCGCCAAAGCTCTAGCTAACAATGAAGGGAATACAAATGTCGAGATCGATCGCGCTGATGAAGTCGGGCAATTGGCAAATTCCTTCAATTATATGGCAGACAAACTGCAATATGCTTTCAAATCGCTCCAATCTTTAAATGCTGCCTTAACCGACAGTGAAAGCCGCATGAAACAAATCCTCGAAGCTATGCCGGTGGGAGTATCAGTTCATGATATTACTGGACAACTGATTTACATAAATCAGATAGCGCGACAGTTAGTAAATATCCAAACTATACCGGAGTCTACAATTGAGCAAATAGCAAAAGTTTTTAGACTTTACGATGCAGGAACAGATGAATTATATTCAATTGAAAAAAATCCAGTCGCTCGATCGCTCAAAGGAGAAACCGTGAGAGTGGAAGACATAGAAATTCGTTTGCCCGATCGCACTATTCCTTTAGAAGTTTTTAGTACGCCGCTGTTTGATGAAGCTGGCAACATTATCGGCGCGATCGCAGCTTCTCAAGACATCACCGATCGCAAAAAAGCCGAGAAGTTGCAGGCAGACTACAATCGCACTTTAGAACAAAAGGTGAGCGATCGCATTGCCGAACTCCAAAGAGCAAAAGAAGCCGCCGAAGTCGCATCCCTTGCTAAAAGTGCCTTTCTTGCCAATATGAGCCACGAATTGCGTACTCCCCTCAATGCCATTCTCGGCTACACTCAAATACTTTCCCGACAGCCAGATTTTTCTCCCCGCGACAAAGAGCAAATTCGCACGATCCAGCAGTGCGGTTCTCAGTTGCTGACTTTAATTAATGATATTTTAGATTTGGCTAAAATTGAAGCTGAAAAGATGGAGTTAACTGTTAACGATGTTTGTTTGTCGGATTTTCTCAATGACATATTAGAAATTTTTCGGTTCAAAGCCGAAGAAAAGAACCTGGTCTTTGTCACCCAAATAGCAGGTAAAATTCCGGATTTTGTATCTGTCGATGAAAAGCGGTTGCGTCAAATTCTCCTGAATTTATTAAGTAACGCGATTAAATTTACTGATGAAGGTAGCATACTTTTTAAGGTAGAGGTAATTGAGAACAGTCAACCTGTTGCAGGAATATTGAGCGGGGGCAAGGAATCAGATTTTTTATTTAATGCAAGTCCCGCCTTCCCAATTACCAAAATCCACTTTCAAGTTAAAGATACAGGCATCGGAATTACTAGCGATGCAATAGAACGAATATTTCTACCTTTTGAACAAGTGAACGAAATCGGGCAGAAAACAGAAGGGACGGGTTTGGGATTAAACATTGCCCAAACCTTAGTTTCGCTGATGGGAGGGGAACTCAAAGTCGAAAGTTGTTGGGGTGTTGGGAGTACGTTTTGGTTTGAGATTGAATTGTCCCTCGCAGATGTGCTCCTACCAGTTTTGCCACCACCACAGCAACCCGTAATTACAGGTTATGAAGGTCAACGGCGTAGAATATTAGTTGTTGACGATAGCCCAGAAAATCGCTCTTTGATGGTGGATATTTTAGCACCGCTGGGTTTTGAGTTAATTGAGGCTGATTCTGGTGAAAGAGGTTTAGCAATAGCGATTTCCCAGGAACCGGATTTAATTATTGCTGACTTGTTGATGCCTGGAATCAGCGGTTTTGAACTCTGCGCTCAATTGCGTTGTTTGCCAATGTTTCGGGAGACGCCAATCTTGATTGCTACTAGCGGGCTGTTCGAGTTGGAGTTGGAAAAGCAAGAGGAAATAGGCTACACTGATTTTATCAGTAAATTTTTTATAATTGATGATTTTTTGGCAAAAATACAGAATTATCTGGGACTGATTTGGATTTTTGAGGCTTCGGGCGATTCCCTACGGGATAACTCCATCGCGCGTACTTTCTCTGAATTGGCGATCGGCTCAGAAGACGTAGAAATGCCTCCCCGCGAAGAGTTACTTTATTTGTACGAAGCCGCTCAAATCGGTAATTTCGAGCAGGTTAAGTACGAAGCACAGCGCCTGCAAGAGTTAAATCCGACCTATACCCTATTTGCTCGGAAAATTTGGCAGTTAGTCGATCGCTATGACGATGACGCGATAATTAAACTAATTGGGCCTTACTTAAATCCGGGCGACTAAAATTGCTTCCTAGTACGGAGTTCAATCCTCATAATCTGATTTAACAAGCAGTTATAGCCTCAATCCTAAAAATCGTTCGGAGCCAGCAAACTTGCAGTATAAATAGTAAGGGTGTGAGAGGGAAAATACTTCAACAGTTGACAGTTGACAGTTGACCGCTTGACAGTTTGAGAGCGACCTCTACCTAGAAGGAAGAGGATTGGAGTAATGAATAGTCTGATTTTAATTTTCTTTCTGGTAAGTAAGTCATGGCCAGTGAAACGTAAGCGTTGGGATGCGCGACGATCGCCATCGCTGGTATTGGGTACATCTTATTTTTGCATTTTTAGTAGTGCTGTCCCCGCTCGCGTGCTGTGTAAAGCACGCGAGCGGGGACAGCACTGTAAAAAACATCCTTTTTGCGAAAATGAGATGCTCCCGCTGGTATGTATGGCAGTTGTACGTCACGGCACCAGAAACCCAGTTTTTCACACTCTAAAGTTGATATAACCGAGCAAATTTGAAGAATAAATAGTAGAATAGATTTCTATAAGGGTTCCATCTCCTACATCCGATCTGTTGCACCAAATTCTACCAAACTCAAGCAGCCGAGTAACAGCGATGCAACATCTCGGCTTTCAGGTTGAGTTTGTGGCAAGCAACTCTGTTTCTCTATTCAATGCCTTCTCATATTCTTGTATGTTGGGTTAAGACACTCCCAATCAACCTACTTTATGTGAGCCATTTCGTTGATTTTCAAACATAAAAATATGCAGACTCAGCCAAAAAGCAAAGTATTAATCGTAGACGACCAACCCGCTAATATTAACATATTATCATATTTCTTAGTGGAATACGGATTTGAGATTTTTGTAGCTACAACGGGAGAAAAAGCGCTGGATAGAGTCACAAAAATCTTGCCAGATATCATTTTGCTAGATGTGATGATGCCGGGAATAGACGGATTTGAAACCTGCCGCCGCCTGAAATCAATAGATGAAGTTAAGGACATTCCCGTAATTTTTATGACAGCTCTTTCCGAGGCTGCGGATAAAGTGAAAGGGTTGACTTTGGGTGCAGTAGACTACATCACTAAACCGCTGGAGCACGAAGAGACGATCGCCCGCATCAACGTTCACCTACAACTGCGAAACCTCACCAAACAATTAGAACAACAAAATATGCTGTTGCGATCGGAAGTGCGATCGCGCCAATTAGCCGAGTTAGCCCTGCGCTTTTCCGAAGAAAAATTTGCCAAAGCTTTTCGCAGCAGCCCCGCCGCCATGACAATCGCCACACTGGAAAAGGGATACTTAACGGAAGTCAACCAGAGCTTTTGCAACCTCACCGGCTATTTTCCCGAGGAAATCTTGGGAAAAACCGATCGCCAAATCAATTTATGGGAGAATTTGGGCGATCGCGATCGTTTCTTAGAAATCTTGCACATATCCGGCAGTATTTACAAACAAGAATTCCAGTTTCGTACCAAGTTCGACAATATCAAGTGTGTCCTCATATCCGCAGAAATCATTAGCATTGGCGACACCAACTGCATTCTAATGATGACTTACGACATTACCGAGCAAAAGCTTGCACAAGAAACCTCATACCGCCGCGAACAAGAATTCAGGGCCTTAGCGGAAAATTCCCCGGATATGATTGCCCGATTTGACAAGCAACTGCGCCACCTTTACGTCAATCCAGCAGCCGAATTAGCGACAGGAATCCCCGCCGCAGCATTCACGGGTAAAACCCATCGAGAGTTAGGAATGTCTGAGGAAGTGGTGATGCTCTCGGAAGCAGCTTTGTGCGCCGTATTCGCTAACGGCACCGAACAGTGCTTTGAGTTTAATTTTCTCACAAAATCAGGCACTAAATTTTATCAAGTTTGCATGGTTCCTGAATTTAAGCGCGATCGGATAATTGCATCTGTCTTATCTGTCAGCCGCGACATCACCGCTGTCAAACAAGCCGAACTGGAACTGCGAAAAAGCGAACTGCGGGAACGAGAAAAAGCTACTCAATTAAAATTAACATTAGACAATCTCCGACGCACCCAATCCCAACTGATTCAAACGGAAAAAATGTTAAGTCTCGGGAGAATGGTAGCAGGAGTTGCCCACGAAATTAACAATCCCAATAGTTTTATTTTGGGCAATATCAATCCAGCCCGCCACTATTTCCAAGATTTAAACAACCTCCTGGAACTTTACAAAAACAAATATCCAGAACCCGGAGCCGAAATACAACAACTCGCTGAGAGTATAGATTTAGATTTTTTGCAAAAAGATTGGTCGCGGCTAATGCAGTCAATCGAGTCTGGAGCATCGCGCATCCAACAAATTGTTGAATCGTTAAAGTTTTTCACAAAGCTCGACGAATCCGGCATCAAAGAAGTAGATATCAATCAAAATCTCGATCACACTTTACTATTCGTCCAGCACCGAGCGGGAGGTAAAGGTGTTAGCAAAAAAAGCGGAAGCAGCATTATTTCTCAAGAGATTGAAGTAATAAAAAACTACGGCAACCTGCCGGAAGTTCCCTGTTACAGCAGTCAGTTGAATCAGGTGTTTGCCAGTTTGCTAAATAATGCCATTGATGCCCTAGAAACTCAACCTTACCCCAAAATAGAGATTCATACTGAGCTGGAAACAGCAGAATGTTCGGGAGTTGGCAAAGGCAAAGCAGCAAGAGCTTACAATCAGTTGTCAGCGACAATTACTCCCGAAAATTCTCCCAGTCAATTCGCAGTGATTCGGATTGCTGACAACGGTATTGGCATGAGTGAAGCAGTGGTAAAAAAGATGTTTGACCCGTTTTTTACCACAAAACCTGTAGGGAGTGGCACGGGATTGGGTTTATCTATCAGTCACCAAATTGTTGTCGAACAACACGGCGGTCAAATTAGTTGTATTTCTGCTCCCGGTAAAGGGACAGAATTCGTTGTGAAGATTCCTTTACAACAGGTAACTTGCGATCGGGAAACTCGACACCCGGTTTCTTTGTAAGTCAGTCAGTAGGATGCCGATCGCAGGGGAAAATTCTTAAGTAGGCGATCGCCACATTATTGTACCCGCACTCGGCACCCTAACATAACTTCCTTCTTGCTTCGGCCGAATGCTATAACAAAAAAATAATTAACAAGCGCACACAGCAAATGAAATATTTCTTCTTATCCGACGGCTGGAAAGTGGGGCGCGTCTGGGGAGTTGGCGGCGAGTGGACAGCAGCCGGCTGGAGGCGCCAGCCAGACATCCAACAGCTCAAGCTCTCCCTGTTGGATCGCAACGAAAAAATGTGGCTCTACCGCGTAGAAGACGCCGTGCTCATGGTAGAAGTCAAACCCTGTGCCCCTCCCGATCCCGCAGATCCGGCAAAAAATATCGGCAGCGTCACCCTCACCAGACTGATCGATGCCGAGCAAGTCCTCGAACGCCTCGGGACGATCGCCACCCGCTGCGAAATCGAGAACCCGCAATTAATGTAAGGCCCAACATATTGCAATCGGTTCTAACACTCGATACACTTCTTTAAATAACTTTCATTTTTATGCCTCCACCCCTGTGAGGGTTTAAAACAGTAGCCGAAAAATCTAGACTTGTCTAGATTTTTCAGACTTTGACGATCGCCGAGCAATAAATCGTTATAAACTGGAAAAACGCTTGATTGGTGCGGGTTGCTAAAGCTGACTGGGCATGAAAACCACAGAAACACACTTGGCACAAATTAATCATCAAAAAATCAAATATGGAAGTCCTCTGCTAATAAGGGCAGTCTCTAACTGGGAAGATTAGGCCAACCTGAGCAATCAGGAAGCTTATAGCACTTGATCTAGGCTAAACATAGACCGCTAAGTTTGATTTACAGATTTCTGTAGGTTTTTAGAAGCGGTAGAAAGGATTCGGCACTCGTCAGAATTTACAGCCCGCAGGTAACTGCACGGCATTGAGAATCTGATTTTTCCGTCAAAATAGACATCATCACTTACACCTTGGAGAACCGCAGTCAATGGGACTACCCTGGTATCGCGTACACACAGTCGTCTTAAATGACCCAGGTCGATTGATTTCTGTACACTTAATGCACACTGCCCTCGTGGCTGGTTGGGCCGGCTCAATGGCCCTTTACGAACTAGCAGTTTTTGACCCCACAGACCCAGTTCTTAACCCGATGTGGCGTCAAGGGATGTTCGTGCTACCCTTCATGGCTCGCTTAGGAGTCACCGGTTCTTGGGGCGGTTGGAGCCTCACCGGCGAAACTAACGTCGATCCGGGCTTCTGGTCTGTTGAAGGCGTTGCTGTTGCTCACATCATCCTCTCCGGTTTGCTGTTTTTAGCAGCAGTCTGGCACTGGGTATTCTGGGATTTGGAACTCTTCAGAGATCCTCGCACCGGTGAACCAGCCCTCGACTTGCCAAAAATGTTTGGCATTCACTTGTTCCTCTCCGGCTTGCTGTGCTTCGGCTTCGGGGCATTTCACCTTTCCGGACTTTTTGGCCCGGGAATGTGGGTTTCCGACCCCTACGGCTTGACCGGTCACGTCCAACCAGTGGCGCCTGCTTGGGGCCCTGAAGGCTTCGATCCGTTCAATCCGGGTGGCATCGTCGCTCACCACATTGCAGCGGGTGTAGTCGGCGTAATTGCCGGTTTGTTCCACTTGACTGTGCGGCCGCCGGAACGTCTTTACAAAGCCCTGCGGATGGGTAACATCGAAACTGTACTTTCTAGCAGTATTGCTGCTGTGTTCTTTGCAGCTTTCGTGGTTGCGGGTACGATGTGGTACGGTTCTGCTGCTACTCCGATCGAGCTTTTCGGCCCGACTCGCTATCAGTGGGACGGCAACTATTTCCAACAAGAGATCGATCGCAGAGCTCAAGCTAGCTTGGCCGCCGGTCAAAGCTTCCAACAAGCTTACGAGCAAATTCCCGAAAAATTGGCTTTCTACGACTACGTGGGCAACTCTCCTGCTAAAGGTGGTTTGTTCCGTGCTGGCGCGATGGTCAACGGCGACGGTATTGCTAAAACTTGGTTGGGCCATGCAGTATTTACTGACAACGAAGGTCGGGTATTGTCGGTACGACGCCTCCCGAACTTCTTTGAAACTTTCCCAGTAATTTTGACGGACAAAGATGGGGTCGTTCGCGCTGACATCCCCTTCCGCCGTGCTGAATCAAAATACAGCTTTGAACAAAGCGGAGTTACTGTCAGCTTCTACGGTGGCGAACTGAACGGTCAAACTTTTAAGAATCCTTTAGATGTTAAGAAGTTTGCTCGCGCCGCCCAACAGGGTGAAGTATTTGAATTCGATCGCGAAACCTTGAATTCTGACGGTGTTTTCCGTACTTCAACTCGCGGTTGGTTTACTTTCGGACACGTTTGCTTTGCTTTGCTGTTCTTCTTCGGCCATATCTGGCACGGTTCTCGGACTATTTTCCGCGACGTGTTTGCTGGAGTTGAGGCTGACCTGGAAGAACAAGTCGAGTGGGGCTTGTTCCAAAAACTGGGCGACAAGAGCACAAGAAGAGAAGAATCTATCTAGTTTTCTGCCGCCGAAGAGTACATCGGGAAACTTCCCCGGTGCACAAAAACCCGGTTTCTTGAAGAAACCGGGTTTTTTTAGTTATTGACACTCCCCGACCTTAAGGTACGGGGATTCTTAAGACATTTCTGTCAAAATATCCCGCGCAAGCGTGGGTTCCCAGGCTGACTACATTTGCAGCCTAGCTGCGTAGTCATATCTCCTCAAAAATGTTTTGGGCGTAGACTTTCCCCCAGTCCGGGGGTAGGTTTTTACATCTTGTCTGATCTAGTTATTCTACCATATTCATTTGTTAAGATGGATTTGTTATTTTACTTAACAATGTAAAAAAGTCGTCCGATCGGGACGGGGTTTTCAACCCAATTTTCTGATAAAATAATACGGCAAGGGAAGATAGGGAAAATTTAACATGGAAAGTGTTGCTTACATTTTGATTCTGGCTTTAGCCTTAGGTGTACTATTTTTTGCGATCGCCTTTCGGGAACCACCCCGGATTGGCAAATAATTAGCTATACGCTGGCAGCCAAGGGGTGTCAACAATGGCCTCAAAACCTTTGTATCTCTTGTTTATAGCAGAGTCTCGATCCCCTAAATCCCCCTTAAGAAGGGGGACTTTGAGAGAATTTCCGCCCCCTCGATAGTCAGGGGACGAAAGATAAAACTGCTGTCCTCCCGGATAGTGGGGGGACGCAAGACACTCTTGTCCCCCCGACCTAAGGGGGGCTAGGGGGGATCGGGCCTAGCCATCAAACAGCAGTCTAGAACTAGGTTTTAGCTCAAGTTGAGACACATCCTCAGCACTGTATCCTCAGTAATTTTTCTAGTCCAGCTATTCATCAGACCCCCGGGCGGTTAGATGAATGGCAATTTGCTGGCAACACCTGTTAAAATCAGCAATCATGCGCTGTTCCTCCTGCCAACACACAAATAGCCGCGTTCTCGAATCGCGTTCAGCCGAATCTGGTCAAAGCATCCGTCGGCGGCGCGAATGTTTGAGCTGTCAGCACCGCTTCACAACTTACGAACGCATAGAATTTGTGCCGATTACGGTGATTAAGCGGGACGGGAAGCGCGAATCTTTCGATCGGTCAAAATTAGTCAGAGGACTGGTTCGGGCCTGCGAAAAAACAGGTTTGTCTTCGGGACAGCTCGAAACCCTCGCAGAAGAAATCGAAGCCCAACTGCAAGGTCGATCGCTCCGGGAAGTCACGAGTTCTAACATTGGAGAATTAGTATTATTACATTTGCGGCCACTCAGCGAAGTCGCTTATGTCCGTTTCGCCTCTGTATATCGGCAATTTCGGGGCATTCGAGATTTTGTCGATACCCTGAATCACCTTCAGAGTCCCCTTGACGCAGCTTTGTGCCCAGAAACTGGGCCAGAAAATGAATCGGATTTGTCGGAACCGGATGAGTCGTGCGATCGAGCAAACCAGGAATCCTGCGTTATGTCAATTCCGGTTGCACCCTCAGTTGACTCAGGACACGGCAATGCCGTATCCCTACCCTAAAATAATCCATCGGGTAGGGACACGGCACTGCCGTGTCCGGATGCTTCTCAGGCAACTCAGGACACGGCAATGCCGTATCCCTACCCTAAATTAATTTAAAAGCAGTATGCCGATAAGGTATAATAATCCACTGGACTCTGAATGTTAAAAATCAAACGCTTTAACACAGAGTTGGAATTAAGAGCAATGGCAAGCGCCGGTGTACGGTTGCACCGGGCAAAAGTTGGCAAAAACTGACTTTCGTAAAAGATTTTGCAAGAAGTTAACCACTTTTTCAGCAAAATCTCTAGTATCTGCCTGCAAACGAAAAACATGAAGGAGAGAAATCCTAGGAAACTATTCGCATGGTCAATACCAAAACCACAGTCAAAGACATCGGCTTTACTCACGAAGATTTTGCGGCCTTACTTGATAAATATGACTATCACTTTAGCCCCGGCGATGTAGTAGCGGGTACAGTTTTTAGTATAGAACCGAGGGGCGCTCTGATTGATATCGGTGCTAAAACAGCAGCGTACATTCCCATTCAGGAAATGTCGATCAATCGAGTCGAAAGCCCTGAAGAGGTATTGCAATCAAACGAAACCAGAGAATTTTTCATCCTCACCGATGAAAATGAAGACGGACAATTAACCCTGTCCATTCGACGCATTGAGTATATGCGCGCCTGGGAAAGAGTGCGACAACTGCAAGCAGAAGACGCTACAGTTCGATCGCAAGTATTTGCCACTAACCGTGGCGGCGCACTGGTGAGAATAGAAGGGTTGCGAGGCTTCATTCCCGGTTCTCACATCAGCACCCGCAAACCGAAGGAAGAATTAGTCGCCGAAGAATTACCCTTGAAATTCTTAGAGGTAGACGAAGACCGCAACCGCCTAGTATTAAGTCATCGTCGCGCCTTAGTTGAGCGCAAGATGAACCGCCTCGAAGTCGGGGAAGTGGTCATCGGTACAGTACGCGGTATCAAGCCCTACGGTGCTTTTATCGACATCGGCGGCGTCAGCGGCTTGCTACACATCTCGGAAATTTCGCACGATCACATCGATACGCCTCATAGCGTGTTTAATGTCAACGACGAAGTGAAGGTGATGATCATTGACTTGGATGCCGAAAGAGGCCGGATTTCTCTCTCCACCAAACAGTTGGAACCGGAACCGGGCGCGATGGTCAAAAATCGTGAATTGGTATACGAGAAAGCTGAGGAAATGGCTGCTAAGTTCCGTGAAAAAATGCTGGCCCAAAAGCAAGCTAAAGCTGGGATAGAAGTTCCTGCTGATTCAACTGATGCCGATGAACTCTCCGATGAAATACTCGAAGATGTGCCCTCAGCAATGGAAGAAGATTTGCCGGAAGAAACAACCGCAGCAGTCACGGAAGCTACACCCGAAGTAGTCACGGAAGCTACACCCGAACCAGTCACGGAAGCTACATCCGAACCAGTTACGGAAGCTACATCCGAACCAGTTACGGAAGCTACACCCGAAGCAACATTAGAGGTATCCTCAGAAATACCTCCGGTGACAGTCGAATAATATCGGCATCACCAAGAAATTGGGTTTGAAGCCCCGTCCTTCCAGGACGGCTTTGTGCCAGAATGTAGGTGGTTGAAATCCCCGCCGTATAGTGCAGCGATATATACTCATCAGAGTTGAAACCGGGACTGCTCAAGAAATAGGGAAAGACTGAAGGGCAATGGTTATAATCCAACCTGGAAGCAAAACAAAAGTATTGTTAGTTAAAACAAAACGATACATATAGTCGGGATAGGGCATTGCCACGACTCTAAACGGACATGGAGGAAGAGTAAGACAACCGGGCGTTGCATCATCCGATGAAGTGTCAAGAATCCCCGCTCGTTTACGACGGGGAGTATGTCAATGTTATTAATTAAGGAGGGTATACCCTCTTTTTTTTTAAGTAAATTTTTACAAAGAAAGAATATGAGTCAATCGATCTTCTGTTAACAAAGAGATTGAGAAAATTTGTAGGGGTAGTGGACGGTGCGTGCCTACCCTCCTCTCCTCATCCACTATTTTGTAGGTGTTTCAGGGATGGGGCGGGCACGGGGGCACCGCCCCTACAGGAATAGGGCGGGCACGGGGGCACCGCCCCTACAGAAAATTAAACAGCCCTGATTGACAAATACGGGGTTTTTCAGGAGATTTCTATGAGCACCTCCGAGACAAATATACCCGAATCGATCGCACCATCGGCGATCGACGAGGCAGAGCAAAACACAGTAGAAGCCCCGTTTCCCATCGTTGGGATTGTCGCCTCAGCCGGAGGGCTAGAAGCATTCACAGAGTTTCTGGGCCACTTACCTGCCGATACGGGCATGGCATTTGTGCTAATTCAGCACCTCGATCCCAATTACAAAAGCCTGTTAAGCGAAATCCTCGCCACAAAGACAGAAATGCCTGTTAGTCAGGTGGAAGACGGCACGACTGTAGAGCCAAATCAAGTATATATAATTCCGCCTAACACTAAGATGACTCTCGTGGAAGGGGTGCTGAAACTTACACCCCGCGAGAAAGTTTATGGAAAATATATGCCGGGAGATGCGTTTCTGGTGTCCTTGGCTGTCGATCGCGGACACAAGGCGATCGCCATAATATTATCCGGGGGAGACGGAGACGGTTCGCTGGGAATCAAGGCAATCAAAGCAGCCGGTGGCTTGACATTTGCTCAATGCGAAGCCTCGGCAAAATTCGATAGTATGCCGAATACCGCAGTTGCCACAGGTGATGTAGACTTCGTTCTGCCCCCTCAACAAATTGCTCAGGAATTGGCAAATCTCAGTGGCAATCCCTGGATTTCTTGCCCGATATCGACGATCGCGGTTGCAGTATCACCCGAACAAAGTGATGTCCGGGCAACTATTTTGGGACTGTTGCGATCGACCACAGGCGTTGATTTCACCCACTACAAAGTCGCTACAGTCGATCGACGCATCCAGCGACGGATGCTGTTATACAAGCTGGAACGATTGGCAGATTACGCCCAATATCTTCGAGACTATCCGGCTGAAGTCCATGCTCTGTATCAAGAAATCCTGATCCACGTCACCAGTTTTTTTCGCGATCCAGAAGCCTTTGAACAGTTAAAAGAGCTGGTTTTTCCCACGATTACCCAAAATAAATCGGCAGAAATTCCCATCCGGATTTGGGTGGCGGGATGTTCCACTGGAGAAGAAGTTTACTCGATCGCGATTTGTTTGTTAGAGTTTTTGAGCGATCGAGCTCCCCTACCACAGATCCAGATTTTTGCCACAGATATTAGCGAAGCGGCGATTAGCAAAGCAAGGTCTGGCTTCTACTTAGAAAACCAAATGATCGACGTTTCAGCAGAGCGCCGGGCTCGCTTCTTTCTGGTGGAAGGAGGAGGCTATAAAATCAACAAAACAGTCCGCGAGCTGTGTATATTTGCCAGACAAAACTTAGGCAGCGACCCGCCTTTTTCCAATCTCGATCTAATTAGCTGTCGCAATGTGCTGATTTACTTAGCAGAGCCGTTGCAAAAACGAGTGATTCCGATTTTTCATTACAGTCTTAACCCGACTGGCTTTCTCCTATTAGGCACTTCTGAGAGTATCGGAAAATTCTCATCCTTATTTGATTCAGTACACACAAAGTGCAAAATCTATGCTAAAAAATTGACTGAAAATAGTCCGATATTTTCGTTTTCGACGAGTTCTTATCCCGTCGCTAAAGTAGATGAATCTGAGCAAATGAATGAAAACGATCCAGATTCATTTGACTTACAGCGATACACAGACCAACTGATTTTGAATCGCTATGCCCCAGCAGGTGTGGTTGTCAACGAACAGATGAACATTCTGCAAGTGCGGGGAGACACCAATGCTTACTTGAGACTGACACCAGGGATTCCCAGCTTAAACTTGCTGACAATGGCAAGGAAAGGCTTGCTGATCGAGCTTCGCACTGCAATTTATCAGGCACTGATGCAGAACGTAATTGTCAGAAAAGAAGGGATCGGGGTGGAAACGGGCGATCGATCGAGTCTCGTCAATCTTGAGGTGATTCCGTTCCAGCCTGCGACAGTCGAATCACGCTACTTGTTGATTCTATTTGAAGAAGCTTTACCCACTGCGATTAACCTCAATAACGTCAATTCTGAGAGTTTGGAGCCTGGTGATTTAGAGGCTGAGATTGTGCGGCTGAGGCAGACGCTTGTCACCGCTAACGAAGAAAAACTTGCGGCTCAAGCGCATCTGCAAGCGGTAATTCATGAGCAGGAAAATCTCAACCAAGATATCAAAGTTGCCAACGAAGAAATCCTATCGAGCAACGAGGAGTTGCAAAGCACCAACGAGGAACTAGAAACTGCCAAAGAAGAGATTCAAGCTACCAACGAGGAACTGATCACCACTAATGAGGAACTTCGCAGTCGAAATATTGAACAACACCAGGTCAATAATGACTTAATAAATTTGCTTGGTAGTATCAATATCCCGATTTTAATCCTGACAAATGATTTACAGATTCGACGCTTTACGCCAATGGCAAAGCAACTTTTTAATCTGATTACTACAGATATTGGACGACCTTTTAGCGATATTCGTTCCTCTCTTGATGTTCCTAATTTGGAAGCAATGATTTTGGAGGTGATTGATACTCTCCAGACGAAAGAACAAGAAGTCCAAACTCTAGCGGGATATTGGTACAACCTCCGCATTCGTCCTTATCGCACGACGGAAAACCTGATTGACGGTGTGGTAATGGTTTGGATCGATATTGATGCTCTGAAACGTAGTGCCAAAACCTTAGAGTTGGCCCGAAATTATGCTGAAACGATCGTCGAAACTGTTCAAATACCTTTAGTCGTGCTGGATGCTAATTTACAAGTGAACACTGCCAATCGATGTTTCTATGAAACATTTCAGGTTTCATCCCCAGAAACAGCGGAATTTTCGCTGTTTGAATTGGGAAATGGGCAATGGAATATCCCGAAACTGCGATCGATCTTGGAAGATATTCTGGTGAGTGATGTTCAGCTTCAAAACTTTGAGTTAGATCACGTATTTGAGCAGATTGGCCAGAAAACTATGCTGCTGAATGCTTGTAAACTGCAACGCGAAGACCAAGGTTTAATGATTTTGTTGTCGATCGAGGATATCACCGATCGCAGACAGTTTGAGATAGAGCGATCGCAGCTATTGATGCAGGAGAAGTCAGCCCGTCAACAAGCAGAAACCAGCAACCGTGCTAAAGATGAATTTCTGGCAAATCTCTCCCACGAACTCCGTAACCCCCTAACTCCGATCCTGGGATGGGCAAAATTGCTGCGCTCTGGCAAGCTGAATGAAGCAACGGCTAGTCGCGCCCTAGAGGTGATTGAGCGGAGTGCGATCGCCCAAAATCAGTTAATTGAAGATATTCTGGATATTTCCCGGATTACGAGCGGTAAGCTTCATCTCGATATTAGTCCGATCGATCTGGTGGTGGTGGCGCAAAATGCGATCGACGGGGTTCAATTATCAGCGGATGCCAAAAACATCCAAATGGTTGCTCAGTTGAGTTCTGCGACGGTTTTAGGCGATGCTGACAGGTTGCAACAAGTCCTATGGAATCTGCTATCTAACTCGATTAAGTTTACCCCATCGGGTGGACGAGTGGAAATTGTCTTAGAGGCGATCGACAGTCATGCTCAAATTCGAGTCACCGACACCGGAAAAGGCATTCTGGCAGAATTTTTGCCCTATATATTCGATCGTTTCCATCAAGGAGATTCCAGCACTACCAAGGCTAATCAAGGGCTAGGATTAGGTTTGTCGATCGTGCGTCATCTAGTAGAGTTGCATGGGGGAACAGTGCGGGCGGATAGTCCGGGTGAAGGACAAGGAACTACGATAATTTTGAGGTTGCCGCTAGTTTTAATAGCCCAAGAATCAATACAACCTAGTAATTTGCAGCCAACTGTATTTACACTACCCCTAAACACATTGAAAGATAGTAACCGCTGCCTTGAAGGCTTGCAAATCTTAAGCGTAGATGATGATGCCGATACCCGTGAGTTATTGAAATTTGTGCTAGAAGACTACGGCGCCGAGGTGCTGACGGTGGGATCTGCAAAAGAGGCGATCGCGGCTTTGAAGGAAAACCTTGACAAATATGACGTGCTGATATCTGATATTGGAATGCCAGAAGAAGATGGATATTCTTTGATGGAACAAGTGCGATCTCTTGATGCCGAAGCTGGTGGAAATATTCCAGCCATTGCGCTTACTGCTTATGCTAGCGATGGAGAACGGCAAAAGGCGATCGATGCAGGTTTCAACAAGCATATTGCTAAGCCTGTGAAGCCTGTTCAACTCGCATTAATCATTGCGGAGCTAGCGGGAATATCTTAAATAATCTTGGACATAAGAGTCGGCGGTTGAAACCGCGTCTATACAAACAAAACCCTTCTAGTGCGGGTTGAAGAATGCCGGTTAAAATTACCTTGTTTTCTTCAGTCCGCGGAGGCGGACATCGTTTGTGTAGACGCGGTTTCAACCGCCGTCTAATCTCAGACATCGTTGATATAGACGCGGTTGCAACCGTACGTCCGATCTAAAAACAATTGCCAAAAATAGCACAATATGAGACAATACAATAAAATATAGAAATTAAGGAGTTTTGATTCTTGGTAACTATTAAATGTCGAGGCATTAGCTTCTCTAATATTCAAGCCGTAATCTTTGACAAAGATGGTACTCTAGAGGATTCTCAAGAATTTTTGAGACATTTAGGGATGAAGCGATCGCGCCTCGTAGATGCTCAAATCCCAGGCGTTGGAGAGCCATTACAAATGGCTTTCGGCATCGAAGTTGGTAAAATCGACCCCACGGGCTTGCTAGCAGTCGGTAGCCGCCGGGAAAACGAAATTGTGGCGGCAGGATACATCGCGGAAACTGGCAGAGGATGGATAGAATCTTTAACTATTGCTCAACGCGCTTTTGATGAAGCCGACCAAATGTTAAAAAATAGTCCACCTTCTCCTTTGTTTGTTGGCAGTTTGGAAGTATTAAAATCTCTGTCTGAAGCTGGCTTGAAACTAGGAATTCTTTCGGCTGCGACAACAAAAGCGGTAGAAAAACTTGTGAAAGCTCACCAATTAAGCGAATATATTCAGTTAGAAATGGGTGTAGATTCTGTACATCTGAATAAACCCGATCCGAAACTATTTTTGTTAGCTTGTGAAAGACTGGGAGTAGATCCCGCAGAAACTTTGATGGTGGGAGATTCGGCGGGTGATATTCAGATGGGGAAAGATGCTGGCGCGGCTGGCTGCATCGGGATTTGTTGGGGGAATGCCCTGGTTAGTCATTTGGAAAAGGCTGATGTGGCGATCGCATCTTTGGATGAAATTACAATTTTAGCAGATTGAGCAAACATTCAGATCAATGGAGACGGAGGAGACGGCAGTGCCGTGTCCCTACCGCGATCAATTGTAGGGACACGGCACTGCCGTCTCCTCGCTTGTCACCTGACGGCGCAGCCGGAATTGATATCAGTCCCTACAAACAACGCAAACCCAAAATTATCACATCTCTTTCAACGCCATCAAGTTCGGCGACTTGCGGCATATATCCCCACTGCTGAAACCCAAATTTCTGGAACAACGTTAGACTCGGCTGATTGTGAGCAAAAATTATTGCCATCAGGGTTTTAAGTCTCAATTCTGGACTCCGCGCAATTGCCGATTGCAATAATTTTTGTCCAATTCCGCAGCTTTGGCGATCGGGCGCGACGTAGATGCTAATTTCTGCGGTATGCTGATAGGCGGCGCGTCCGTAGAAAAGCTGAAAACTCAGCCAGCCGACGATTTTTTTTTCTGATTCCATTACCCAAATCGGCAAAGAATAGGGCGAGTGTTCTCTGTACCATGCGAGGCGGCTTTCGACTGAGACTGGTTTTAAATCTGCTGTGGCCATTCTCCCCGGTATTGCTGCATTGTATATTTGGACAATTGCGGATAAATCGCTTTCTACTGCGTCGCGGATTTTCATGATTTAAGAAAGAGTTGACAGTTGACAGTTGAGAGTCGTAGGGTGTGTCGCCCTCAAACATTCCCAAACAAATATCGACAATCTTATGGCGACGCACTTGGTACAATTTATCTCTTGCAAAAATACAAAGCACTCCGCCCCAACCCTCCCCTTGAATCAGGGGAGGGGGTAAGATTATTCTTGTTTCCCCCCTTGATAAGGGGGGACTAAGGGGGGTAAATTTGACTTTTGCAAGAGTTCTAATTTATAAAAAATTTTGCTACCATAAATTTTCGAGTTTGTTGCATCAAATATGGTATAAGGTTCGTCGCTACAAGATTTGCGATCGACTTTTAGGCATTTTTGAGGGCGACACACCCTACAAATACTTCCTTTGTACAGACGCGGTTTCAACTGTACGTCGGATCTAAGCATCAACATTCAGATTGTACAGTTCCATGATATCGCTAACAGCCATCCGCGAATTGGCTCCCAATGTTAGCGGTGATGTGTGTCCTCGCTGAAAGTGTTCTGCCGCCGCACAGCCGATCATTGCTGCGTTGTCCGTGCAATATTTTAATGGGGGAAACAATACTCGCAAGTTGTGCTTAACTGCGGCTGCTTGTAAATGTTTTCGGAGTCCGCTGTTGGCTGCGACTCCGCCGCCGACTACTATGGTAGTGAGTCCGAAATTTAGCGCACAGTCGATCGCTCTTTTGGTTAAACCCTTCGCTACTGTTTCTTGAAAACTCGCCGCAATATCATTAATTGTAGAGGCAGCCAAGACGCCTTCGCCACCAGCATTAATATCTAGTTTTTTGAGTTTCTGCACTAACTGCAAAACTGCCGTTTTCAACCCGCTAAAACTGCTGTCGTAGGGATGATATCCGCCACCAGGTAGGGAAATTCTGCCTTCAGGTAGGGGGTATGCTTGGGGATTTCCCAGGGCGGCCAATTTGTCCATCAGCGGCCCGCCGGGATATCCTAGCTGCAACAGTCTGGCGACTTTATCAAAAGCTTCGCCCGCCGCATCGTCGCGCGTTTGTCCGACTGTTTCGTAAACGCCGCAATCTTTAACATAAATTAAACTGGTGTGTCCCCCGGAAACTAACAAGCACAAAAACGGCGGCTGCAAGTCTGGTTCGATGAGGTAAGAAGCGTAGATGTGCCCTTCGAGGTGGTGGACGCCTAAAAAAGGTTTTTGGTGGACTATTGCCAAGCTTTTCGCCGCTGTCAGCCCGACTAACAATGCACCTACTAAACCGGGGGCACAAGTCGCTGCAATGCCGTCAATTTCTGACCAACTCAGGTTGGCTTCACTCAGACACTGGGCAATTACCTGATTTAGCATTTCTAGGTGACTCCGCGAAGCCACTTCCGGGACTACCCCACCGTACTGCTCGTGGATTTTAATTTGTGATGCTACAACATTGCTGCAAACTTGACGATTCTTAACAATTGCTGCTGCTGTTTCGTCACAACTTGTTTCGATCGCGAAAATGGTTGCCATTAACTGGTAATTTTATTTGATAGGTTAGCTATTGCTAGCTTAACGAATTCGGCGCAAGTCCCCCGGCTCGATCTGTTCTCAGGTTATTGCTTGCGGATATTTGCCAGCCGTTGGAGTGGGTCGGAGGCGATCGAATTATAATGCAAGCTGTGGAATATCCTAGCGGTATTACTAAGCTCTCGCACTGACCTATGAAACCCGAATCCCTCATTCTTTTGGGCTTTGCCGCCTCTATGATGGAGACTTTACACCCTCAGCAAGTGCGGTAATCTGGATTCGCGATCGGCAAGTTGAAATGCTTGTACAAAAACTTATTGTTTTGTAACAAAAGGAAACAATTTCATGCGACGATTGTTTGCTGCAATTTTAGTGGTTAGTCTGTGGATCAGTTTTGTTCCAGTTGCTTCGGCTTACAATTTAGTGCCGTGCAAGGACTCTCCCGAATTCAAGGAACTGGCTAAAAATGCACGTTCTACCAATGGCGATCCGGCATCTGCCAAGGCAAGATTCGAGATGTATTCTCAAGCTATGTGCGGCCCGGAAGGATACCCGCACTTAATCGTAGACGGCAGCTTGGACAAGGCTGGCGACTTTTTGATTCCTAGCGTGCTGTTCTTGTATATTGCTGGTTGGATTGGTTGGGTAGGCCGCGCTTATCTGCAAATTGCCAAAAAATCTGCAACTCCAGAGGAAAAAGAGATTATTATCGACGTTCCTGTGGCAATCTCCTGTATGCTGACTGGCTTTTTGTGGCCTCTGGCAGCACTCAAAGAAATCACCACTGGTGAAATGTTTGCCAAGGACGACGAAATTACTGTTTCCCCCCGCTAAAATAGGGAAATGGAGCCAAGGCTAATAGCTAACAGTTAATCGATTAACTGCAAGTTAGCAATTAGTGTCTTACCGAGCGATCGGCAATTACCAACTGTCTCGAATTTTCAGGAGCAGAATTCATGCAATATTTTCTCAAGTTTCTTTCAAGCGCACCAGTATTGGCAGCACTTTGGTTCTCTATTCAAGCTGCGGGTTTGATTGAATTTAACCGCTTTTTCCCTGACTTGCTTTTCCATCCGATGCCTTAAGATTTGACCGGAATTAGGTCTCAAAAATTAGGGCAAAAAAGTTGAGAGTTTTGAGTTTTGAGTGATGAGTTAAAGGTTAATTTAAAGCTCAAACATCAAAACTCTCAAACTCTATAGACTTTCTCAGTAACATGAAGTGGGCATAGGGCATGGGGCATAGGGCATGGGGCATGGGGCATAGGGTATGGGGCATGGGGCATGGGGCATGGGGCATAGCTACTAAGAACCAAGAACCAAGAACCAAGAACCAATAACAACTAACAACTAACAACTGACAACTGACAACTGACTAATGACTAATATTGTGAATCGATGAAGTCTTATCTCGCCGCAGCAATTCAAATGACTAGCTTGCCTGACCTGCAAAAAAATTTGGTGCAGGCAGAGGAATTAATCGACCTGGCAGTGCGTCGGGGTGCGGAGTTAGTTTCCTTACCAGAAAATTTCTCGTTTATGGGAGAAGAGGAGGAGAAGATTGCTCAAGCAGAGGCGATCGGACTCCAAAGCGAAAAATTCCTCAAAACCATGGCCCAGCGGTTCCAGGTGACGATTCTGGGCGGCGGATTTCCCGTGCCGACGGATGGGGGGAAGGTATACAATACTTGCTTGCTAGTAGACCCAAACGGTAGCGAAGTGGCAAGGTACAAAAAAGTACATTTGTTTGATGTGAATGTGCCAGACGGGATTACTTACAGGGAATCAAACACGGTGAAAGCTGGTGAAGATTTGCCGCCGGTTTATGTGTCGCCGGAGTTGGGGACGCTGGGACTTTCGGTGTGCTATGACGTGCGGTTCCCGGAAGTTTACAGGCATTTGTCGCACAAGGGTGCTGATGTTTTGTTCGTGCCGGCGGCGTTTACTGCTTACACTGGCAAGGATCATTGGAAGGTTTTGTTGCAAGCGAGGGCGATCGAGAATACTTGTTATACGATCGCCCCGGCGCAGACTGGACACCACTACGGCCGCCGTCAAACTCACGGTCACGCGATGATTGTAGACCCTTGGGGTGCGGTTTTGGCGGATGCCGGAGAGGAACCGGGTGTGGCGATCGCAGAGATTAATCCCGATCGGCTAGAACAAGTCCGCCGCCAAATGCCATCGCTGCAACACCGGGTTTTTATGTAAGTTATGGTGGCTTGGTACTTCGCAGTTTTGTCACCAATTGGTGTCAAAATTGCAGTTTTCGCCAGCCACCAGACTTGAAAAGTTTTTTCTGCCATCGAGTAATTGTGTACGTTCGTACACAAAAAACTTGGATCGGGTGCCGTCAGCACCGGGTTGGGGCGGGTTTAAGGTTGAGATCGAGCCGATCCCCCCTAACCCCCCTTAAGAAGGGGGGGACAGGAGTGCTATCAAAGTCCCCCTTGTTAAGGGGGATTTAGGGGGATCGAGACTGCGGTAAAAGCGAAATTTATCAAGAGCTTTTTTCTCGGACATGAAGGGCCAATAACTCGGGATAAAATGTCTAAGGCAGGTTCAATGGGCGTGCACTTCTGCTAAAAGGCGAATGGGCGACAGTAGAATTGCACAAAATGCGTCTTTTTTGGAGAAATGAAACACACTCTTTCGGTTTTAGTTGAAGATGAAGCGGGTGTCCTCACTCGAATTGCTGGTTTATTTGCCCGTCGGGGTTTTAATATTGAAAGTCTGGCAGTTGGCCCAGCAGAGCAAGTGGGAGTGTCTCGGATTACGATGGTTGTACCGGGAGATGACCAGATTATCGAGCAGTTGACCAAGCAACTGTACAAGTTGATTAATGTGCTTAAAGTTCAGGATATAACGGAAATTCCCTGTGTGGAACGGGAGTTGATGTTGCTGAAAGTTAATGCTGCTAGCGGGACGCGATCGGAGATCATTGAGTTAGCTCAGATTTTTAGAGCGCGAGTGGTGGATATTGGTGATGATACGCTGACTTTGGAAGTTGTCGGAGATCCGGGTAAGATGGTGGCGATCGTCCAGGTTCTAAATAGATTTGGGATTAAGGAAATTGCTCGTACTGGAAAAATTGCTATGACTCGGGAGTCGGGCGTAAATACGGAGTTTCTCAAGTCTTTGGAAGCGAAAGTTTAAAGAAGAAGGAAGAAGGAAGAAGGAAGAAGGAAGAAGGAAGAAGGAAAAAGTCAACCCCCATGCCCCCCTGACAGGTGTAGGTTTTCCCCTGGCAAAACCCAGCAAATCTAGACAGTGCAAAGGTTTTGGGCTTTTGCCTCTTAAAATTTCAAACTCTTATGGGATAAGGCTTTTACCCAAAAACCTACACCCGTCAGATGCCCCCCAAGGGGGGAAATTCAGGAAGAAGGAAGAATGTTTTAACTTCTAATTCCCAATTCCCGATTCCCAATTCCCGATTCCCAATTCCCAATTCGCGATTACCATTTGGGTTGACTTTCGATCAAACCTGTGGCTGTGATGGTGTCTACAGGCTTTGAGAAAAAGTATCCCTGTCCGTATTCGCATTGCAGCGCTCTGAGCAAGTTAAGCTGTTCGATGGTTTCTATTCCTTCAGCGATCGCATCCATGCCTAAATGACTGGCTAAGATCAAAATAGTCTGTACAATAGCTTCGTTTCCTTCATCTTCAGTCATGCGGCTCACAAAAGCTCGATCGATCTTTAAGGCATCAGTGGGAAAAGTGTGCAGGCGGCTCAAAGAAGAATAGCCTGTGCCAAAATCGTCAATATATAATTCAATTTCTAAATTTTTCAATTGGGAGAGGATAGCGGCGGCTGATTCGGCATTGTCCACGATCACGCCTTCGGTAATTTCTAACTTTAAAGTGCGGGGGTCAAGGTGAGTTTCTTGTAAAATCTCACGAATGCGATCGATTAAATCCGGCTGTTTAAATTGTTCGTTAGAAAGGTTGACGCTGACTGTCAACGGCGGATTTGCGGGGAATTTTTCGTGCCACTCGTGGATCTGACAGCAAGCCGATCGCATCATCCACCAACCAATAGGTACAATCAATCTAGTTTCTTCTGCTACTAAAATAAACTCACCGGGAGCTACTAAACCGCGCTGGGGGTGATACCATCGCAGCAGCGCTTCAAAACCGCTGATTCTACCGCTAGTTAGAGAGACGATGGGCTGGTAGTAAAGCTGAAATTCCTGGGAGTCTAGAGCGCGCCGCAATTCGTTTTCCAGTTGCAAAAGGGCGACGGCGCGAGTGTGCATACTTAAGTCGAAAACTTCGTGGCGAGCTTTGCCCAATCCCTTTGCGTGATACATGGCAGCATCTGCATCTCGCAGCAGTTCTTCTGGTCGATCGTACAATATTCGGAATGGGACGGGAACAGGAGAGTCGGGAGATAGGCAAGACAAAGCAGTTTCCCGATCGACATGGACGAGATTTCCTGGACTAGAAAATTCGGAAAAATTGTTGGGATCCTGTGGCAAACCGGAACAAACAATGCCAATGCTAGCACTGCTAAAAACTTGATATTCGTTGAGGTAAAAAGGCTGTGCCAGTTCCGCTTGCACTCGTTCGGCAATGTGGATCGCATCATCGGTGTTTTTGATATTTTCCAGCAAAATAGCGAATTCGTCGCCACCGAGACGGGCAACGGTATCTCCAGCCCGCAAACAGATTTCCAGGCGCTGGGCGATCGCGATCAGCAAGCGATCGCCCACTAAATGCCCCAAACTGTCATTAACCACCTTAAAGCGGTCTAGATCGATAAACAGCACCGCAAACAAAACCTCGGGACGGCGTTTTGAAAGCTCGATCGCGTGTCCCAAACGATCCATAAATAAAGCTCGGTTGGGCAAACCCGTCAGCGTATCGTGCAAAGCATCGTGTACTAACTTCTCTTCAGCTATTTTCCGCAGAGTGATATCTTCGACAGTACCTTCGTAGTAAAGCAAATTGCCACCAGCGTCGCGAACAGCCCGGCCGTTTTCGGAAACCCAGATAGTAGTTCCGTCAGCGCGGTAAACTTGGGACTCGAACTCAGACACAGAACCGTGTTTTTCGATCGCACCCAAGAACTCGACGCGGCGGTTGGGATCGAGGTAGAGTTGGTGCTCGATATCGTGGATGTTTGCGATCAGTTGGGTTGCCGACTCGTAGCCGTAAATTCTGGCTAAAGCCGGATTGGCACTGATATAGCGTCCGTCAGCACTCGTTTGAAAAATTCCCTCGATCGCGTTTTCAAAGATGCTGCGGTATTTTTCTTCGGCTTGTTGCAGCGCGAATTCTGCCTGCTTGCGATCGCTGATATCTGTCAGCGTGCCGAGATAGCCCAGAACTGCTCCATTGTTGTCAATTTCCGGCACTGCTTGCCAAAATACCCAGGTTGTGAGGTCGCCGTTGCAAAAGCGGTACTCTAACTTACAAGGCAATTTATCTTTGACAGCGCGATACCACTGGCTCAAAATGCGATCGCGGTCTTCGGGATGCAAACTTTGGGCCCAACCTTCGCCCAATGCCTTTGGCGCAGTCAGTCCCGCCATCTCCAAAAATCGCTCGTTGACATACAAACAATCTCCCGCAGCGTCGGCGCGGAAAATCCCGACTGGCAGTATTTTAGCTAAAGTGTAATAGCGGTATTCGCTTTCTAGCAGGGCGCTGGCAGCTACTTTAGTCTCTGTGATATCAAACATTGCGCCTTGAAGGATGACGGAGTTGCTGGCTCGATCGCGAACTGCGATCGCTCGATCGCGGAACCAGACAATTTTACCGTTGCGGGCGATCGCGCGGTATTCTGACACCAGCGGCCCGTCGCTAAAGATATCTTCTCCCTCGGTAAATTTCTGTGTAGCGTTTTCAACTAACACGCGATCGCGGTCTTCTGGGTGAACGAGTTTCAGCCACAGATCTGGGTCTGCCTTCCATTCAGCTACAGAATAACCCAGAAAAGTCTCAATTTGCGGGCTGATGTAAAGTTTGGCAGCGCTGCGGTTGAGGGGAGAAATGTAGGTGACAGCCGGCATTTGTTCTACAAGCGCGCAGTATTTCGCTTCTACGGTGCAGAGTGCTGCTTCTAGGCGCTGCCGCTCCAATTCGGCAGCCGCCCGTCCGGCAAAGATGCTAATAATTAGCTGAAATTTGGCAAGATGTGATTCTAGTAGGGGGCGATCGTGGAAAATACAAATAATGCCCAAAGGTTCGCCGTAGGAGTTTTTCAGCAAGATTCCCAGGAAGCTGCGCGAACCTGTAACGATCGGTCTGCGGTCTTCAGGAAAGGTTTCCATGAGGCGGTCTGGACAGGAGTACATTCCCTGCTCAAACACCAGCGCTTCGGGAGTATTGGCAGTGTTGCACTCAAAGTTTGGCTGTGGCTGTCCGTCGCTCCAAAAACTGATAACTTGTAATTTATCGGGAGTTAGATCGGCGCGTTCGATCGATTTAATCGATTTGGCAGCAATGGCGCTGCGAACTCCTAGTGCTGAGGCTAAGTGGGGAACTAAGGTATCAAAGAATTGTGTCCCCCCGGGCGAATTAGTACCTGCCAGGATGTCACCTAGCAAGTCTTCCTCTAATTGCGGGGAAGTGGTGGCTTTGGGAGGGTTGTCGTTAGGAGGGCTATCGGCATTTTGGTCGATCGAACCCTCGATGCTCAGACTAACGGTTTTGCTGGTGGAAGGCCCTACAAGAGGCGAAGAATTCACAGTTGGGCGTTGTTGCTGGGCTAAGAATAGATTGTAGCCAATACCTAACAGTTTACCCAAGAAGCTGTCAGCGATCGCCAACAGATTTGAGTTGGGGAAAATCAACAAGTTTTTCCTAATTTTCAATCTCGCAGATAAATCTGGCTGTAATTCTGCCAACTGCGGTTGCTCTTCGGCAGTTGGCAGACTGGGATGCCTTCGGTGCCACTTGAGATAAATCGCGATCGCGAAGACTAAAGTCGCCGATAATCCCAGAAGGTATGCAAGAATCTCAAAGTAAAAAAATAAATCTAGCTCGAACATCGATTAGCACCGCTCGACAATTATAGTAGTTAGCAGAAAGAATTGGTTTAAAGCCGGAATCCCGATCGGGAGAAATTAAAATCAGATTATTCATCACTCCAATCCTCGGACTTCGAGATAGAGGTAGCTGTCCCAAGTCAACTGTCAATTGTCAGTTGAATTAAAGGCAGTCTATATTATTAAAAATAACTAAGTATCGTCACGGATGAGTAACGAATACAAGGTAGGATTGGAGGTGAAGGCGAAAATAGAGTTAATACCCTGCTATGAAAGCGATCGTTTTTGAAACTCCCGGAAGCCCATCCGTATTGAAACTGCAAGATATCTCAGCCCCTACTATACAAACAGAAACTGAAGTTTTGGTGCGGTTGCGGGCGGCGGGGATCAATCCGATAGATACTAAGTTGCGATCGCGCGGCACATTTTACCCCGAGAAAACTCCTCACGTTTTGGGGTGCGACGGTGCTGGAGTGGTAGAAGCTATCGGTGCTGAGGTGCAGAGTGTCCAAGTCGGAGACGAGGTTTTTTTCTGCCACGGGGGTTTAGGCGGGTCGATCGGTACTTACGCTGAGTTTGCCGTTGTAGACGAACGTTTTCTCGCCATCAAGCCTGCTGCTTTAAGTTTTGTTGAGGCGGCGGCTGCACCCTTAGTTCTAATTACAGCATGGGAGTCGCTGTACGATCGAGGGCGCTTGCAAGCCGGTCAGAAAGTGCTCATTCTAGCAGGTGCAGGCGGTGTCGGCCACGTCGCGGTACAGTTGGCTTCGTTGCAGGGTGCTGAGGTTTGCACTACTGTTAGTTCCGAAGCAAAAGCCGAGTTTGTACGGCAGTTAGGTGCAGATTCAGTTATTTTATACAAAAATACGGATGTTGTCGATCGGGTTTTGGCTTGGACTGAGGGCCAAGGAGTTGATTTGGCTTTTGATACAGTCGGGGGAGAAACTTTTTACCAAACTATTCCGGCTGTGAAGATTTACGGAGATTTGGTAACAATTTTGGAACCAGATCCGGCTTTGGGCAATTTGAAAACAGCGAGAATGCGAAATCTGCGAATTAGTCTGGAGTTAATGCTAACACCGATGCTGCAAGGTTTGGTGGAGGAACAGGAACAGCAGGCGAAGATTTTGCAGCAGTGCGCTCGTTTGTGCGATCGTAATTTGCTCAAAATTCACGTCAGCCAAACTTTCCCGCTAGAACAAGCTCAAGCAGCGCATGAGTTGTTAGAAAAAGGTTCAGTAACGGGTAAAATAGTGCTTGAAATTGCGGGCGATTGAGATTCCCGGCGAATCGAATTCGGCCTGGGGCGACTAATAAATGAATTGAGGGATCACCGCTCCCCAAAATTCTTGCTATAGCGGTTATCAGAAACATAAGGTACGTTGTTGGGCTTCAGCCCTCTTAGAGGTACGTTGTTGGGCTTCAGCCCTCTTAGAGGTACGTTGTTGGGCTTCAGCCCTCTTAGAGGTACGTTAGCCCTCTTAGTTGAAATGGTTATATAAGCTACCAGTCATACCTCATCTTTTTGAGAAAGGCTATACAATAACAAAAACAAACCGCCTCACCATCTCACCAATGTTAGATAAAATCTGGCAATTCCTCAAACAATTAATTCAGCGGCTATTCGGCACCAATCCGAAAATTGAACCGACACCACCTCAACCTGCGCCAACTTTGACAGATGCGGAATACGAGGCGAAGTTGATGGAACTTCTCGAAGGGATGAATCAGGGCTGGGGAAGAGGCGATGTTGCGGGATTCTTAATCGCAAAACGGATTAAAAATGGTGATTTGGCGGCTTGGTTGCGGAGGTTTGGCGATCGATTGTTGGAGGGCGCGCAGGGGAGTACAGCGTCTACGGATGGGGTGGTATCGCTTCAGGAATTGGCGCGCAGGTTGGAGTTGTTGGGTGGAGTTGCGGGTGGGGAATTGGGAGATGTGGCGGGGAATGTTGGTAGGGAGATTTTGGTTAGGTTTCCGCCAGTTTCGGGTGAGGGGGGCGAGGAGGTTGATGGAGAGGCTGAGGCGTGGTGCGATCGGGGTTTTAAGCAATGTATGAAAGGAGATTTTGAAGGGGGAATTGTATCTTTCGACAAAGCCTTAGAAATCAAAACCGATAGTTACGCATCATGGAACAATCGGGGTTCTGCACTGGGTAAATTAGGAAGATTAGAAGATGCGATCGCCTCCTACGACAAAGCCTTAGAATTCAAACCAGATTTTCATGATGCCTGGAACAATCGGGGCAATGCACTGTATAATTTAGGCAGGCTTGAAGATGCGATCGCCTCCTACGACAAAGCCTTAGAATTCAAACCAGATTTTCACGATGCCTGGAACAATCGGGGCATTGCACTGGTTAATTTAGGCAGGTTTGAAGATGCGATCGCCTCCTACGACAAAGCCTTAGAATTCAAACCAGATGATTACGATGCCTGGGGAGACCGGGGTATTATACTTTGCGATAATTTAAAAAGATATGAAGATGCGATCATATCTTTCGAGAAAGCCTTAAAAATCAATCCAGATTTAAACAATGCTTGGTACAATCGAGGGGTTGCACTGCGTAATTTAGGAAGATATGAAGATGCGATCGCCTCCTGGGACAAAGCATTAGAAATCAAACCAGATGATGACGAAGCCTGGAACAATCGGGGCGGTGCACTGCGTAAATTAGGCAGGCTTGAAGAAGCGATCGCCTCCTACGACAAAGCCTTAAAATTCAAACCAGATGATGACGATGCCTGGAACAGCAGGGGTATTATCTTTTGTGATAATTTAAAAAAATATGAAGAGGCGATCGACTCTTTCGATAAAGCCTTAGAATTCAAACCAGATTTTCACGAAGCTTGGTACAATCGGGGCAATGCACTGTATGATTTAGGAAGGTTCCAAGAGGCGATCGCTTCCTACGACAAAGCTTTAGCAATCAAACCAGATTACGAAAATTCCTTGAGAGATAGGGGCCTTGTACTGTGGAATTTAGGAAAGTTAAAAGATGCGATCGCATCCTACGAAAAAGCTTTAGCAATTAAACCAGATGATGACAAATCCTGGCACAATCGGGGCTATACACTGGGTAATTTAGGCAGGCGAGAAGAAGGGATCGCCTCCTATGACAAAGCCTTAGAAATCAAACCAGATAAACACCAAGCCTGGATTAATCGGAGTATAGCAGTCAGGAACGCACCTAGACATAACCAGGTAGTTTATGAAATTTTACAGGGAGAATTCCCTAATTCTCCACCAGTAACTAGAACTATTTTAACTCACAACCTGAAACAGCGTGGCTATGAAGGAGAAATATTAACATTACAAGCAGGCTTAGAGTATTGCCGACAAAATACCCACCCCGAAGGATATGGATTATTGCATCAAGCACTAGGAAATGCTCATCACGATGAAGGAAAACTTAATTCTTCTAACTCCAAGGAGTGTTGGGCTAAAGCCGCTGTTAGCTACAACGAAGCCCTCACAACTCTAACTAAAGATCGTTTCCTGAAACTGCATCTTGAGCTTTTGCAGGATTTAATCAAAACAAGCCAATAAACTACAGCGAGATGCCACCGATTTATTGCACAGCAAGCTGAAAGAGCAAGACTATTCCCAACTCACCCAACAGCAACTCACCGACAAATTAGTTAGCTTTGAACAATTAACCGTAAATATATTCATCCAATCCGGGCAGTTTACCCAAGCCTTAGCCACAGCAGAAACCGATAAAAATGTCTGCCTATCTTGGCTGCTGGATGCCTTGCCAATTCCCGATTACGAAACAGAAAAGAAACCCACTCACGCCCAAATCCAGCAACTTCTCAATCCCACAACAGCCGCGATATACTGGCATCTCAGCGACGCATCCCTGACAACATTCATCATAAAGTCCGATGGCTTGTTGTCTCCCGAAACCTGTTTCAGCGATTTTCCCGATGAACTTGAAGAATGGGTGAAGGAGTGGAATCAACAATACACCGATTATCAATCTAAGGAGAAAACCAGTCAAGTAAATCATCCTTGGCATGGGGGAATGGTAAGTAAATTTGCCCGACTCAATGCAATCCTGAAAATTGATGCGATTGAACAGCAATTAGAGGGAATTACGGAGTTGATTTTGATTCCGCATCGGGACTTGCACCGCTTCCCGATTCATGCTTTGTTTAGTCGTGATTTTGTGGTTAGTTATTTGCCTAGCGCCGCCGTTGGGATTAATTTGCAACATCGGTTTACCCCCCCCAACCCCCCCCTTGCTAAGGGGGGGGCTAAAGAGAACACTCCAATCTCTCCCTCACAAACTGAGACTTTGAACACTCCGGTCCCCCCCTTCTTAAGGGGGGTTAGGCAGGGTGGATTAATTGTCAGGGGGGAATGTATGATACAAGAGGTAATCAAGTCTGCCCTGTCCGGGTAGACTATC